>CALJNJ010000170.1 GCA_937981945.1 uncultured Caulobacterales bacterium
CATCGGCATTGACTTAAAGAACACCGAAGTCACCGGTGATTTATCGACATCTGACGGCCGGACAGCCGCGATAGATCAGACCCTTGAAATTTGCGGCGAAAAAATTGATCGAATGGTCCTGGCAGCCGGACTGGGCGGGCATTTGGATGACGGCGCATTAGTGGCGCGCGTCAACTATTTCGGCGCCGTTGCGCTCTTGGACGGATTTAGGGATGCGCTCGCCGCAGCACAGGGCCGTAGTGTCGTGATCGGGTCCAACTCGTCACAAATGCGCACTGACCCAAACAGTCCAATGGTCGAGGCGATGTTGGCGGGAGATGAAGACAAGGCCATGGAAATCATCGGCGACATGCATGCAGCGGGTGTCTACGGTCACTCAAAACATGCGGTCACGCGGGCCGTCAGACGCCGGGCGGCTGAATGGGGCGCATTAGGTATCACGGTCAACGTAATTGCCCCCGGGCCTACAGAGACTGCCATGCTGCAAGGGGTGAAGGATCACCCGACCATCAGCAAAAGCCTTGATATGATCCCCATTCCTCAAAAGAGATTTGGTACCGCTGATGAAATGGCAGAAGTAATTGAATTCATGTTGTCTGACGCGGCAAATTATATGCAGGGCAGCGTTATTTATGTTGACGGCGGGACGGATGCACAGCTTAGGCCGGACGCCTTTTAGCACTTTCCGAATGACATTCGGAAAGTCTTGTCTTATAAAAGTCAAAAGAATGAATGGGGAGAATTATGAGCGAACAAAAATCCGCTTTTATTACCGGCGCGAATATGGGCATGGGGGCGCTGAAGGCCCGGACATTAGCTGAGCGCGGCTGGAAGGTTTTCGCCGGCGTCTTGCCAAGTGCGCCGATGACAGAACTTGGAACCCACGACAATATCGTCCCGATTGAACAAGACGTGACCTCAGACGATTCCGTAAAGGCCAGCGCGAAAGCTGTTCAGGAACATTTAGGCGGAAGCGGGTTGGATTTGCTGATCAATAATGCCGGTATTGCCAATGTGGGTATTGGCGTCATTGAAGGCGCCGACATGCAGCGTGCCAAATTTATGTTCGAGGTCAATACATGGGGGCCAATGCGAGTTCTTCAATCCTTTCTTCCCATGATCCGGCAAAACGCGCCACATTCCCGTATTATCAATTTCGCATCAGGCGCCGTCAGAGCTAATCCGGCGGCTTCAGGCGTCTACAATATGTCCAAACATGCTGTAATTGGCTTGACCAATACACTGCGTAATGAGCTCGCGCCGTTTGGCATCCAGGTTACCTCCATCGAACCGGGCGCCGTTAAAACACATATGACGGCAAATTCGGCTGATACGACGCAGAACATTTGGAAGGAAGTGTCTCAGGAAATGAATGACGTGTACGGGCCGCATCTCAAAGAAACGACGACTACAAAGATGGTAGACATGCTCGAAAACAGTGCCAATGAGCCTCAAGACGTGGTCAATGAAGTCTTGGCACTGCTTGATAAGAAAAATTGGAAACCGAGTTATTTGGTCGGCAAAGATGCTCGCGCCATGGGGCCGATGCAGAAACTCCTGCCGTCTCGGACATTTGAAAAGGTTCTTCAAAAAGCCGTCGGTATCCCCCGTTATAAAGGTTAGATCATGAGTGATATTAAGACACGTTTTGAGAACCTTCAAAGTTCTACCTTAAGACTTCGGAATTCGACTGCGGCGGAACGGGCTGAAAAACTTAAAAAGCTTTGGGCCGGAATGCTGGCGCGCAAAGAAGATATTTTTAAAGCGGGAAATGCCGAGCGCGGGACCCATGATCTGGATGTGGCGGCTGAGCTCGTTATGATTAAAGCTGAGATCGATCATGCCGTTAAAAATCTGGCCGGCTGGGTGAAACCCCACAAGGTCAAAGGCGCAATGGGGACGTTCGGCAAAAAGTGCGAAATCCGCTATCAGTCAAAGGGCGTCGTTCTAAATATGGCTGCATATAATGCTCCGACTGCGGAGTGTTTCGTGCCCATGATTTCCGCCATGGCGGCCGGAAACGCCATAGCCATAAAGCCATCAGAATATGCGCCCCAATCTGCTCAAATTATTGAAGAAATTATTGCGGGCGCTTTACCGGCTGATGAAGCCCAAACCTTCCAGGGGGGTGTTGAAACTGCTCAAGAACTTCTGTCCCTGCCGTTCAATCATATCTATTACACAGGCGGCAATGCTGTCGGAAAGATAGTCATGAAAGCAGCCGCCGATCATTTCGCCAGTATCACTTTGGAAATGGGCGGTAAGTCTCCTGTTATTATCGATGAAACGGCCGATCTTGAAAATGCTGCGACTAAGCTGGCTTGGGGGCGGGTTATGAATGCCGGTCAGGTTTGTATTGCGCCCGAATATGTCATTATTCACGAGAGTCGACAGGAAGAATTTCAGAAACTTATCAGCAAAAAGATTGAAACTCTGTACAATTCGGACGGAAAAGGACTTGAAAATTCCCAATATGTGCCGCGGATCATTAATGAGCGTCATCACGGCCGTATTTCCGGCCTGATTTCAGACGCGGTTTCAAAGGGCGCTGAAGTTGTTTTCGGCGGCAGTTCCGATGTATCAACGCGGTATATCGAACCGACGGTTTTAACCAATGTTTCCGAAGACATGAAAGTTATGCAGGAAGAAGTATTTGGTCCGGTTATGGCTGTCATGCCATTTAAAAACCGCGAGGAAGTCATTGATATAATTGCAAAACGTCCAAATCCGTTGGCGCTATATATTTATTCCAAAGACAATGATGCCGTCGAGTATTTTTTGACCAATACATCATCAGGCTCCGCCGTGGTAAACAATAATTGCGTGCAGGCAGGGACTAATCCCAATTTGCCGTTTGGCGGTGTCGGAGCCTCCGGCATGGGCCGTGCCGGGGGATTTGAAGGTTTCAAGGAATTGTCGAACGCCCGATCAATTGTGCATCAGCCTTTAGACCGGTTTAGAGACTTTCTCATAATGCTGCCGCCCTATTCTGACAAATATAAAAATATTATTATGAAGGGCCTCAAATAGCAGATGCATAAGCCAAACAACATCTGATGGTCACCCGTGTCGGCAATGATATTTATTTTGATGATCTGGCCGATCCAGAATTCGGCCGACTTCAGGGCATTGTCTTAAGTCTCGGGAATAAAGCCAAAACTGATTTTTCCATCGATAAAGTGTTGGCGGATGCCCAAAAAGCAACCGGATTATCAGATTTTGGTCCGGAGGATTTTAAAGAACCGTTGCAGGTTTTGCTGAATGCCTATCAATCGGATCCGCTGATGAGCCCGATTGGGGCGACGACAGTTTACAGTGACCTGGTTCGGTGCGCGAGTAATCGTTTAATTATACAA
>CALJNJ010000171.1 GCA_937981945.1 uncultured Caulobacterales bacterium
CGGTCAATGAGGCCGTAATTATCGATAACCTCTTGCGCGTTTCGAGCCAGTCTTTTCCGTAGTTTTCGAAAATTGACGGTTTTAGGGACGTCTCGGAAGAGGTTTTTCTCAGCAATTTCAATTGTTTCAGGCATAAATTGCCTATGGCACGCCGGAAATTCGGTTGCAAGTCAGATGCCCGAGGGGCATTTATGATGCTCACCGTTACGGAGATATCAATGCCCAGTAAAAAGGTAAGTTTCAAAGGGGCTTTCGGTCATGATTTGTCAGCAAAACTGGATTGGCCTGAGGGAGACCTTAAAAGCTGGGTTCTGTTTGCGCACGGTTTTTCCATAGGTAAGGATTTGAAACCGGTTCGTACCATTTCAAAAACCTTGGTCGAAGACGGATATGGCATGATGCGGTTTGATTTTACAGGGCTTGGCGAATCGGGCGGAGATTTCTCAGAGACCAATTTTTCATCAAATTGCGAGGATTTAAGGCGCGCGGCCGGCTATTTGCGCGAAAATTACCACGCACCCTGTGTTTTGATCGGTCATAGCTTTGGCGGGACGGCAGCGCTTAAGGTGGCAGACGAATTACCCGAATGTAAAGCGATCGCCACAATCGGATCTCCTTGTGATACGACCCATATAATTCACCAGTTTGCCGATCAAATTGAAGAAATTGAAGAAGAGGGCGAAGCGAAAGTGCTCTTGGGCGGCCGCCCGTTCGTTATTCGGGAGCAATTCTTAGATGATATCGGAAATCATGATATTGCGTCGGAAATCAGTAGCTTGGACAGGGCGTTGATGATTTTTCACTCACCCCAAGATGTTGTCGTCGGTATCGACAATGCCGCTCATATTTACAGCAAGGCCAAACATCCCAAAAGCTTTGTGTCTCTGGACGGGGCGGATCACTTACTGCTGAAAAATTCCAAAGATGCAGAATATGTGGCCCATGTCTTGGCTGCCTGGGCCCATCGATATATATAGAGTACAACTCGTAAAACGGTCACTGCTATTGGCGTTGCAAAATAATCACACGTTTGGTTTCCGTTCATGTATCTTCTGCTTAATGCGGTTGACTGGCGGGATTACTTCCGGATTAGTTAATTAGATTTTCGCAACTGGGGTTAGTTATGAGAAAGTTTTTAGTATTAGCGGCGAGTTCAGCGGTTCTGCTGGCTTCTCCGGCATTCGCTAATGATCATGGTGATGATAGCGGATGGTATTTACGGGCCAATGGTGGTTACGGAATACATCACGATGCAGAGTTTGACGAAGCAATTTTCAACGGCGACGTTGAAAGTGAGGGCAATGTCACCGGTTCTGTAGGTATTGGTTATGAATTCGGCGACGGAAGTGATTTCGAAAACTTCCGGATTGAACTGGATGCTGACAGTCTTTGGACGGATATGGGCGCTGTAGATCAGTGGCCAAACAGTTTCGCAAAGCTGCGCACAAATACCTTAATGGCCAATATTCTTTATGATTTTGATTTTGGCGACAGTGATGTCGGCGGAATGGATATTCAGCCATATGTTGGTGTGGGTGCAGGTCTTGTACAAGGTAAACTTCGCGCTGAAGCTCACGATATTGCCGTTGTTCCGGGTCCCGGCACAATCGACAATGGTGCCTGTTTGGATAATGTCTCTTTCGGTGCTTGTCGCATTGACGACACAGACACAACTTGGGGCTGGCAAGCTCTTGCAGGTGTAGGTGTTGAAATTGCAGACAATTTGTTCTGGGATACGCACTACACATATATGAAAGCTGATGTTGGCGGGTTGGATTTCGATGCAACTTACACGCCTTTGTTCCCGGATCGCAACGCGCCGAGAAATGCGTTTACGCACTTGGCTGAACTTGACGATATCGGAGCTCACACAGTTGTTACCGGTCTGCGGTATAAGTTTGGTGATTCCTATACACCTCCACCACCGCCACCACCGCCTCCGCCTGCCGTTATTCCGGCTCCGGCACCTACATTCACATGTTGGGACGGCGAGACCATCGTAAGAGACATGGCAAATTGTCCGGCTAAACCGGCGCCTGTCACTTATTACACTTGTTGGGATAATTCTCAGGTCACAGATTTGGCCAGCTGTCCTTCGCAGCCGGTACCTGAGCCTGTCACGACTTATACATGTTGGGATAACACGGTTGTTTCCGATCTGGCTTATTGCCCGGTTCAACCTGCTCCGTCTGCGCAGTTCAATAATTGCGGCGCGTCTAACGTAGCTATCTTTAACGTGCCTGTGAATAAGACGCCTAAGCAAATGCCGCGTCTTGGTACGATGCCTGAGTTTGGCGACTCACACGGACTGACACCAAATCAGTTCTTTGAGAAGCTTCAGGCCCGTTACGCATCAAGTGCAACTGACAAGGCTTATTTGAACTATTTGTTCAAATCCATGGGTTACTCCAATGGTTTTGCAGACGCTCAATCTTACATGTTCTCCGAAGAAATTCTTCCGGTTGGAACACGCGGGTTGCTGGGTCTTGGTAAGCAGCACCACTATGAGTACTCAGTATTGCCGTCTAATGACCGTGATCGCCAAGCCTTCCGCATCCAAAGTGCGAACGGCTCTGTCATTCACTTCATGAAGACTTGCGGTAACTACATGTACGCTTGTAACTAAGCGAAACCGAATAATTCAAATCAGCCGCCCTTCGGGGCGGCTTTTTTATTGCAATCGGTTTTTGCGCGTATGTATAAGGCTTCTATGAGTCAAAGCGTTGCATTATACCCCGGTACCTTTGATCCTATGACCCTTGGTCATTTGGATATTATGAAACGCGCCAGTCGGCTGTGTGATCGCTTGATCATTGGTGTGGCGATCAATCGGGATAAAAACCCCTTATTTGCGCTCGATCAGCGCGTGGAGATGGTCGAGCATGTCGTCGCCCCGTTTCGGGAGTATATTGACGTTGATGTGTTGCCGTTTGAAGGTTTACTGATACATTTTGTTGAAAATTGCGGCGCGAGCATGATAGTCCGCGGGTTAAGAGCGGTCTCTGATTTTGAATATGAATTTCAGATGGCCGGAATGAATGACAGGCTTAATCCGGATATTGAAACAGTGTTTTTGATGGCAGATCCTCAATACCAAACAATTGCATCCAGATTGGTGAAAGAAATCGCCCGTTTAGGCGGCGACGTTTCACAATTTGTAACGCCGGAAGTAGAGCTGAGGCTTAAGGACAAATTCAAATGATCAAAAAATATATGATGTTAGCCGGCTGCCTGACGGTACTGGCGCAAACCGCCTGCGCCGCCGAACAAGCCGTCGATACGCCTATGATCGCGGAAGCGGCTGTCCAGCAGGTATCGGAAAAAGTCATGAATGCGGATTTTATGGCTCCGGATAATGCGTGGCGGGATTTGGATCCTGAAAATACGCTGTATATTGAGACCGAACACGGACAATTTGTTATTGAGTTGTTTCCTGAATTAGCACCCATACATGTTGAACGGATTAAAACGCTGGCACGCCAGTCATTTTATGACATGATCAATTTTCACCGCGTCATCGAAGGTTTCATGAATCAAACCGGTGATCCGAAAGGCGACGGGACCGGAGATTCACCGCTTCCGGACCTAGAGGCGGAATTTACATTTCGCCGAGGGACTGAAATGCCGGTAACCCTGTTTTCGCAGCGCCCGAAAGACATCAGAAACCCGCAATCGGGAAATGTAGATGTCGGATTTTATAAATCACTCCCTTTGGCAACAGAACCGATCGGGCAATCCATGTTGACAAAAGACGGTAAAGTCAAAGCTTATGGCCTGCACTGCAAAGGCGTAACCTCAATGGCACGAACCGAAATTCCAAATTCGGCCAATAGTCAGTTTTTCCTGATGCGGGCAACATCGCCGCATTTGGACGCTCAATATTCCATTTGGGGATCGACGGTTTATGGCCGCGAGGCTCTGACGAAAATAAAAGTCGGCAGTAAATCAGAAGATCCCAATTTCGTGCCTGATAAAATGCTGAAAGTCCGTGTTGCAGCGGATGTCCCGCCGGAAGAATTCGTCAACGTGCAAGTGTTGAAGACCGATAGTCCTGCATTCAAAACATATTTGAAAAAATATCGTAAAGAAGATGGCCGCTATGATGATATTTGCGATGTCGAAATACCGACACGCCTAAAGCCATAAGTTACAAGGAAATTTAAAATGTCAGAAAAATTAGTACTAAATATAGATACGCAATCCGGCGAAACCGGCGATGTCGTAATCTCGTTACGGCCTGACTTGGCGCCGGCGCATGTGGCTCAAATCACCCGTCTGGTAAAAGAAGGCTTTTATGACGGGCTGACCTTTCACAGAGTTATTGACGGTTTTATGGCCCAAGGGGGTTGTCCTGACGGGACCGGTATGGGTGGCGCCGATACAAAAATACCGGGCGAGTTTTCCAAAGAGACTCACGTTCGGGGTGTTTGTTCAATGGCGCGGGCGCAAAATCCCAACTCAGCCAGTTCGCAGTTTTTCATCTGTTTTGATGATGCGTCCTTTTTGGATGGCCAATATTCAGTTTGGGGCATTGTCGACAGCGGAATGGAACTGGTCGACGCGCTGCCTAAAGGGGAGCCGCCGCGCTATCCCGGTAAAATCGTGAAAGCGACGATTCAGTAAAACAACCCGCTTGCAACTTGTTGGCTGTGTTGTAAGAGCGCGGCCATGAATGTCAGCGACTTTGATTTCGAGCTTCCCGAAGGGGCGATAGCGTTACGGCCGTCCTCGCCGCGGGATGC
>CALJNJ010000172.1 GCA_937981945.1 uncultured Caulobacterales bacterium
AAAAGTCGAGGCCTCTTTGGCGGCCGGCGCAAATTTCTTGCAGGATTTCGCACTGGAAAGCGACATGGACGAAATTCGCCCGAATTGGGATTCTGAAACAGGCCTAAAAACCGACAGCGCACCTTTGACAACCGTAAAAAGCGTTATGGCTTCTGCTTATGGATCAGGTCTTTCTGCCAATGACGTGTTGATCGATACCTATTGCGCCTGCCCAAACAATAAAGTCCCGGACGATTCCGGCGAAATTCCAATGGACGGAAGTTTTGAAATCGCGACAGAACAATCTCTTGGCCAAAAAGACTTCGATTTCAGCGATCCGGAAGGCGACTATTATACTAAAACGAAACTTTCATTGTGGAAAAAAGGTGAATTGTGTTCATTCGAATGCCCGGCAAATGGCGGGAAAGCCAGAGTCATCGTTGATTTGGATATTTATCTTAAAACCAAAGATTTATTTGGCAAGGAATTGATGGTTCATGAGAGATTGAAAGCTCGTTTGAGATAATGTTTCAGGCCCTCAAAAAGCTTAAACGGAATAAAGACGGTGCGACCGCAGTAGAGGTCGCCATCGTTTTTCCGCTATTGATCATGTGCTTATTTGTCGTTCTCGGTGTAGGTGTTTACATGTTCGGAACGCACAAAGCTCAACGGACCGTAGAACAAACGGCTCGGGAAGCGCGGGTTCTAAGCGAACCAACCGAAACGGAACTGGAGGCTTTGCTTGATCAGAACAGCACACCCCCCCCAATGGGAAGCTACCAATCCGATGCGGTCATGCTGACACAGTTTGGCGGAGAATATGCGCGTTTGATCATTACATATAACTTTAGTTTTGAAGTTCCTTTTTTGGACAAGCTAAACCTAAAGTCAGAATCTGTCACAGAAGTTAAACTGCGTGAAATGCCGGCTATCTAAAAAGTCTTACCTCCAATAAAAAAGGGCCCCAACGGGCCCTTAATTCGTTCAAATGTACTCAATCCTATCCGACGATTTCATCGGCAGAGAAAAACTGCGGAATTTCGATCGCCGCTGTTTCAGGCGCATCCGATCCGTGAACCGTATTGGCATCAATTGACTTGGCATATTCTGCGCGGATCGTACCGGCAGCTGCCTCGGCAGGGTTCGTCGCGCCCATAACTTCGCGGTATTTTGCAATGGCATCTTCGCCTTCCAAAACCTGGACGACAACGGGGCCGGATGTCATGAATTCAACCAAATCATTGTAGAACGGGCGCTCTTTATGGATTTCATAAAACTTGCCGGCTTGTTCCGTGCTGAGCTGCAGACGCTTTTGAGCGACGATGCGAAGGCCGGCTTCTTCGATTTTGGCATTGACCAGGCCTGTAATATTGCGCGCGGTGGCGTCCGGCTTGATGATTGAAAATGTACGTTGTACGGCCATGGGAAATCTCCTTGTGTCAGGCGCGTGAATATCAAATTTGGCCGCTCTATAACGGGCGTTTGACTATATGTGAAGCCGTGATATGGGGCGATTACCGTAAAAAGCAAACAAATATGCTGCATATTAATGACCTGACATATCGGATTGAAGGCCGCCCGCTGTTTGAGCAGGCGACTCTGGCGATCGCGCAAGGCATGAAAATGGGTTTTGTCGGGCGTAACGGTACGGGGAAATCCACGCTGTTTCGCCTGATCAAAGGCGATATATCCCCGGATGACGGCGCCATAAACTTGCGCAAAGGCGCTCGTCTTGGCGTGGTCGATCAGGAGGTCCCGTCCGGGCCGGAAAGCCTGATGAAAACGGTCTTGGCCGCCGACATTGAACGATCGGCTTTACTTCTGGAATCTGAAACGGCGACGGATCCCAACAGGATCGCCGAAATTCATACGCGCTTGTCAGATATAGGCGCTTATTCGGCGGAGGCCCGCGCCGGCTCAATTTTATCCGGTCTGGGCTTCAGCGCCGATGAGCAGCAAAAACCATGCTCAGACTTTTCAGGCGGATGGCGCATGCGCGTGGCCCTGGCCGCCATGCTGTTCGCAAAGCCTGATCTGTTGCTATTGGACGAACCGACAAACTATTTGGATGTGGAAGGCGCGGTCTGGCTCGAAGCTCACATCAAAAATTATCCCGGAACCGCTTTTATCATCTCTCATGACCGGGATTTTTTAAACCGGGCTGTGACCCATATAGCCCATTTAAGAACCCGAAAATTGTTTGCTTATTCAGGAGGTTATGACAACTTTCAAAAGCAAATGCGAGAGCAGCAACGCCTTTCCATGGCCCTACGGGACAAGCAGGAAGATGAACGCCGTAAACTTGAAGCTTTCGTCACCCGTTTCAAGGCCAAAGCATCCAAAGCCAAGCAGGCTCAAAGCCGCGTCAAGAGATTGGAAAAACTGAAGCCTATTGCGACGATCATTGACGATCCCATTCCGCCCATTGACCTGCCCTCACCCGAGCGCTCTTTGTCGCCGCCCATTGTGAGGTTTGACGACGTCGTTCTTGGCTATGAACCCGGCAAGGCTATTTTAAAACGTCTCAATCAACGCATTGATCCCGATGATCGCATTGGGCTGTTGGGGAAAAACGGTCAGGGAAAGTCTACATTTGCCAAAGCCATCATGGGACTTCTTGAGCCGCAGGACGGGTTTATCAAACGCCACAAGAAGATGAAAATCGGCTATTTTGCGCAGCATGAAATAGATGCCCTTAATCCTCGGCACAGCGCTTACGAGCATGTGATCGACCTGATGCCGGATGCAACGGAAGCGCAGCGGCGCGCCCGGCTCGCCAGATTTGGGCTCGGTGCCGCCAAAGCCGAAACGAAAGCCGGCGATTTATCCGGCGGAGAAAAAGCGCGTCTTCTGTTTTCCTTAGTATCGTTTCATGCGCCGCATTTATTGGTTTTGGATGAACCGGCTAATCACTTGGATATGGACAGCCGGGCTGAGCTCATCAACGCGCTGAACGGGTATGACGGCGCAATACTGGTCATCAGTCATGACAGAAACTTGCTGGAAAGCGTAGTTGACCGGTTGTGGCTGGTGGATAGTGGAACGGTTTCAGGATTTGACGGATCATTAGAAGATTATCGTCAATTGCAGATCGAAAAGAATCGTCCGCCGAAAAAGGCGGCCCCGCCGCCTGAAAATGACAAAACAGCCCAGCGCAAACAGGCAGCTGCTCAGCGCGAAAAACTGGCGCCTTTAAAAAAGCTCTGCGACACGCTCGAAGGTGATATGGAAACCGCACGGCAAAAAATCGAAAAAATCGATGCTACATTAGGGGACGGCGATATCTTCACCGCAGATCCCCGCAAAGCCCAAATCATACTCGATATGAGACGGGAACTTGAACTTGAAATGACGACCCTCGAAAATAAGTGGTTAAACGCGCTCGAGGAATATGAGCGCGCTAAACTTAATACGTAAACTTGAAATCTACGCCATAGAACCGCGGCTCGGATATAGACGAAAACGGCGTTCCCAACACATCTGCGGTCAAATTATTGACACCGCCAATATACCGATTATCGAAAACATTATTGGCATAAACACCTATTTGATAGCGTTCGGAAGGGTTGCGCCAATAGGCCCGTAAGTCAGTGCGCTCGCGCGGTCCGCCAATGGTGAAATTGGAAAACCCGCCATCACACGTTCCCTGCGCGACGGCAATAGAGTTACAGCGCGTCCCACCGCGATAAGAATGCATGGCCTGTACATCAATTTGTCCAATATCATCCAAATCAAATCGGTATTGACCGCCAAAGGCATATGACCATTTGGGTTGCCCGGTCGGCTCCCCGGTCAAATCGATCCCTTCACGGGTGATACGATCGGCATAGGTTTGATCCAAATATTGCATATTGGCCCGTAAGGTCAGACCATCAGCCGGCCTCCATTCCCCTTCCAAATCGCCGCCTGTGGCTTTTTCATCCGATGTTTGCACCAAATATTGGGGCACGCCTGATCCTGCTACATCCTGAACCAGGCTAATGGATTGCTTGTTTTTATATTTATAGTGAAAAAGCGAACCGTTCAGCCGGAAATTGGCATCGCGAAATGTGGTTTTGAACCCGGCTTCGTAATTGTCGACATCTTCGTTATCAAATCGCGACGAGACTTCGACACTGTTATATCCGCCGGCTTTATAGCCCTGGGTATAAGAGGCAAAAAGAAGCGTATCATCATTGAGCTTATAGTCAGCCACGACCCGCGGGCTGAAATCCGTGAACACATCTTTATTGATACACTCAACGCCTTCGGCAACGGTGACGCCATTGTCACACGGAACGCCCGCTAACCCTGAAAGATCAAAGACAAAATCAACCATGAAATCGTCAACCGAAGCGCCCAGAGCGGATATGATGCCGCCCGCCGCCAGGAGATTTTCGTCAAAGTCCTCGGCGGTTCGAAGCTCATTAAACCAAGAAAACTTCTTTTTGTCGCGCGTGTAACGCCCCCCGACGGTTACGGATAATTGATCATCGATCTCATAGGTTGCATCAGCAAAGGCTGCATAGGCCGAAAAATCACCGCGATTAAACATATCCTCTTGCCAAGTGTGCCCAAACAGCTGTGCGTCGATTTCAAAAACATCCACAAAAAGCTGGACAATCCGGAACAATCTTCGGCCATCAATGACGTTCTGAATGAGGGTATCGATCGTATCCGAATTGGTATTTGTGGAACTGACCTGATTAGCGTTTTCGTCAAAATAACTCACACCTGCGAGCCAGCTTAAACGGTCATTATTCCCGGCTAAGCGAAATTCTTGATAAATGCTCTCATTACTTTCGATATTATTTGTGTCGAAATAGGTATGAAGATCGGCAGTCCCGTCTTCGTCTTCGCGGTTATTGGTATCAAATTGTCGCCACGCCGACAGGGATGTCAGCTGCAGATTATCGTTAAAATCATGGGTGACGGTAAGAACCGCTTCGTCCAAGCTTCTGGTTTCACTATTATTGATCACATCGTTTCTGATTTCGACATCAAACGGATTCAGATAGGTTGACGGATCCGGCGGCACCGGTGGACTGTCCGGATACTCAAAAGTTTCCACAATACCAATCGCCGGCCGCGCGTCTTGGTCAAGCTCGTCGTGGCTATAGCGCAAAAGCACATTCGTCGACGGACCGATATCCCAGCCTAAAGCTCCGCGTAACGCCCAATTATTCTGAAAATTTAAATCTTCGCCTGTTCCGGCGTCCGTAAACAATCCGTCTCTTTTGTTGATGACACCGTTGAATCTGAGCGCAATATCTTCACTGACCGGAATATTGACCATAGCTTCGGCGCGGCGCTTATTGAAATTACCGTAACGAAGACCAAGCTCAGCCTCAAATTCCTGGGACGGCTTTTTGGTGATAATAGACACTGCGCCGGCGGAACTGTTTCGCCCGAACAATGTCCCCTGGGGTCCTTTGACAACTTCGATCCGCTCCACATCATTAAACGCTAAAAGTGAGGCCCCTGACCGCGCTGCGTAAACCCCGTCAACATAAACCCCAACCGCCGGGTCAGTACCAACGCCAAAATCAGAGGTTTGAATGCCGCGAATACTATATCGCGGCTGGGTCGGGCTGCCCGATCCGACCTCCAATCCCGGAATAAACGTATCAATATCGGCCATACTGTCAGCGGCTAACGCCTCAATACCTTCAGTATCAATAACCTGTATGGTAATGGGAACGTCTTGAACATTTTGTTCGCGCTTCTGCGCCGTCACAATTATTTCATCACCATCGTCATTTGATTGCGCAAACGCTTCGCTCGATAAGCAAACGGCAATGGCAGTGCCCGCCAATATTTTTGATTTCTTCATGATATCTCTCCCCTATCGCAGACAGGATGGGGATTCGGAACTACGCGGTCAAGAGCTTCCTAGCTGATCAAATCGAGCCATTCGTCTTCGGTTAAGGTGGCCACGCCCAGTTCCGTCGCTTTCTTTAATTTGGAGCCGGCGCCCGGTCCGGCGACCAAATAATCGGTTTTCGCAGAGACACTGCCGGAGACTTTCGCCCCCAAAGACTGTGCTTTCGCTTTGGCTTCGTCTCTGGAAAACCGTTCCAGCTTCCCGGTAAAAACCACTGTTTTACCGGCGACAGGACTGTCATCGGACGGGGCTTCAGCATCAATAACGCGAACTTGTTCCAGCAAACGATCGACCAAGGCTTGATTGCTCGGAGATCCGAAAAACTCTTTCAGCGCGCCGGCGGCGCCTTTACCGACACCATCTATAGACATTAAATTCAGCCATTGTGGACTGAGTTCGTTTTCGATGGCGACGATGTCTTTGTAAAATTTATCGAAATCCAAATAATGTTTAGCCATCAGATTGGAATTACCCTGACCGATATGGCGAATACCGAGTGAGTATAAAAATTTGTCAAAATCCACAGAGCGTTTGTCGTTAATGGATGCAAACAATTTTTGCGCACTAGTCGTTCCCCAGCCCTCCCAAGTCTCAAGCTTTATCTCTCTATTTCGACTTTCTAAAGTGAAGACATCAGCGGGTTCTTTGACCAAGCCTTTTTTATAAAAAACTTCGATTTGCTTTTCGCCCATTCCGTCAATATCGAAAGCACGCCTGGACACAAAATGTATAAGACTTTCAACCGCTTGTGCAGGACAGCTCATCCCATTACTGCAGCGTCTCACAATATCAATTCGGCCGGTTTTTTCGTCCACATCGTTCTTGGCCAAAGCGCCGCAAACGGGGCATTCAGTCGGATAAATAAACGGCGATCCGCCGCCGTCGGAGGTCACTCGTAAGACCTGAGGAATCACATCCCCCGCTCTCTGGATCTCAACCATGTCGCCGGGCTTCACGCCCAGCCGAATAATCTCGTCTTCATTGTGTAGGGTCGCATTTGAAACAACAACGCCGCCCACCGTGATCGGCTCCAGCTTTGCCACAGGCGTCAGAGCGCCTGTTCGTCCGACC
>CALJNJ010000173.1 GCA_937981945.1 uncultured Caulobacterales bacterium
AGTTTTTGATATTTCTTTTGTTTTATCCGTACTGCCGGAGTCAATAACGACAATGTCTTTGAAGTCTTTGACGCTTTCCAGCGCCCGCCCAATATGCGCTTCTTCGTTAAGCGCGATAATATAAACGGACGCCGGTATCACGGGGGATTCAGAGATTATTCGCCCGAGCGCATTTCGTCACGAAGGGACCGAAAATCAGCCTTTTCATACCAGTTTGGCCAGTCTTCACTATTGGCTAAATCATAGCCAAGCTCGAATAGGATTTCCGTGGTCTGTTCTATGCCTGATAAGTCCCAGCTATTGTCATATTCATCAGACGCTTTGTGATAACGTTCTGCTGTATATTCATCGCCAAAAGCCAGGCCGTAATCTTTGCCTTTGGTTTCGTGATCAACGCCGCCGTCAGCATACAGCATGGGAACACCGAGTTTTGCCAAGCTGATGTGGTCTGAACGGAAGAAAAAACCGGCTTCAGGTTTTTGATCCGGCACAATATACATGCCTCGCGGATCCAAGACGTCTTTGAGACGATCTTCCAGTTCCGATGAGCCGTAACCGATAACGATCATGTCTTTCGTTTTGCCCACGGGTAAAATGGCATCAATATTGATCCCGGCAACTGTATCTTTCAAAGGCACAAGCGGATCTGCACCATAATAGGCGGAGCCCAAAAGACCGGATTCTTCCGCTGTAACAGCGACAAAAATAGCGCTTCGCTCCGGGGCGCCTTGTTCAACAAAGGCTTGCCCGATTTCAAGAATGGCGGCGGTTCCGGTTGCGTTATCGACCGCTCCGTTGAAGATACCGTCATCGATCATGTCCGGATTGACGCCCATATGGTCCCAATGGGCCATATAGAGGACATATTCATCCGGGTTTTTCGTGCCTTTGACGCCGCCCGCCACATTACGTGATTTCGTGGTTTCAATGGTTTGATCAATTCTCGCGGATAATGATACGCCGTCGAGCGTTACGGGTTTGAAATCGCTGCTGATGGCAGCTTTTTTGAGGTCTTCCAGGTCGTGACCGCCTGCTGCCAGAACGGACGCCGCAGTGTCATAGCTGAACCATCCCTCCATTTGCGTCCTGCTTGCGCCGCCGTCAGGTCGTACCAGGTCTAATTGAGGTCCCGTCCAGCCGCCCTGAACAACTTCCCATGGATAGCTCGCAGGTGCCGTTTCGTGAATGACGATTGCGGCGGCAGCGCCTTGTTTGCCCGCTTCTTCAAATTTGTAAGTCCAGCGGCCGTAATAGGTCATGGTATTGCCCTTAAACAGCTCGGGATCTTGCGAGGCGAAGCCGGGGTCATTGACCAGCATGACGACGGTTTTACCCTTCACGTCCAAACCTTCATAATCGTTTCGGCCATATTGAGGGGCGACAATGCCGTATCCGACAAAAATCATCTCGCTGTCATCAATCGTGACGGAAGGGTCGGGTCTTTTGGTCCAGTAGACTGAATTTGTAGAAAGATCAGACGTCATAATCGACGCGCCGTCTTTCATAACCTGGAATTTGGAGGATGGGAGAACTTTGGATTCAACCAATTCAACGGATTGAAAATAAGTTCCGTTCTCGCCCATTGGTTCCAAGCCCGCGGCGTTCATTTCGTCTGCGATATACTGGCTCGCGGCTATCCCGCCCGGCGTGGCAGGTGCCCGGCCTTCAAATTCGTCAGATGCGAGTTTTTCAATT
The DNA here is from genome assembly GCA_937981945.1 of uncultured Caulobacterales bacterium. GTDB lineage: Bacteria > Pseudomonadota > Alphaproteobacteria > Caulobacterales > Maricaulaceae > JACOMS01. The sequence continues at coordinate 1,696 of CALJNJ010000173.1, forward strand.
CGGCGCTGCAAATCAGCAGCCGAGGCGACCGGCGGTTTGACGACGTCTTCTTTCGGAGTTTCCGTTTTGCAACCGGCCAAACCCATTAAGAGTGCCGATGCGGCGATTCCCATAGCAAATTTATGCATAATCCCATCCTTATCACTTTTATGGTCGGTTTGAACCACAACAGGCGAGAAATGAAAAGGCATTTTAGGTCAGAAAATTGGAATGACTTTGCATGGGAATCCGATAAAAGGGCAAAATAAATTGTGAATGAGGGTCGATATGAGAAAGCTGTCAATTATACTTTTAGTCGGAACCGCGCTGGCAGGTTGTCAGAGTCCGGAACATATTCTTGAACAGCAACCGGAACCCGTTCCTGCCGTGGCTTTGTCAACCGAAGTTCAGAAAATTCAAGACATCGCGTTAAACGGTACGCACGCTTATGATATCACAGAGTCGGTCACGACCGAAATAGGTCAACGCCTGGCAGGTTCCCCGGAAGAAGCCGCGGCCAGAGATTGGGCCGTGAAAAAGTTCACCGAACTGGGGCTGAGCAATGTTCGCATTGAAACCTTTGATGTTCCCGGTTGGATCAGAGGCGAAGAAACGGCCGAAATAATTACGCCGTATCCGCAGTCTTTACATATCACCGCACTTGGGGGTTCATCTGCAACGCCGGATGCCGGAATCGAATCTGAGATTGCGTATTTTCCGACATTTGAAGATTTGGAAGCTGCGCCCGCCGGGGGCCTTGAAGGAAAGATTGTCTTTATCTCCGGACTCATGAAAAAAGCGCATGACGGCGCCGGATACGGTCCTGCAAATAAGAAGCGGCAACTCGGCGCAACCGAAGCCTCAAAACGTGGTGCAGCCGCCGTTGTGATTCGTTCCGTGGGCACTGACAGCCATCGTTTTCCTCATACCGGTCAAATGCGATATCGCGATAATGTAAAACCAATTCCTATCGGAGCCCTGTCTGCACCCGACGCCGACCAACTTGAACGCATATTGAAACGAGGTGAGACTGTTCGTTTGAAACTGACCTTGACGCCGAAAGATGTCGGGCCTTTGCCTTCAGGTAATGTCATTGGAGACTGGATCGGATCAGAGAAACCGGACGAAATTATTTTAATTGGCGGGCATCTCGACAGTTGGGATTTGGGAACGGGCGCGGTCGATGACGGCGCCGGGGTCGGCATAACGGCCGGGACTATTCAGGTTTTGAAAGAAGCGGGCTTACAGCCCAAGCGCACAATCAGATTAGTTGCCTTCGGTGCAGAGGAAATTGGACTGCTAGGAGCCTTTGCTTATGCCGAACAAAACAAAGAATCCCTTAAAAACCACGTGTTAGCCAGTGAGTCAGATTTTGGCGCCGGGAAAGTCTATGCCTTGAGGACGTCAGTCCAGGGCGCAGCAAGGGACGAATTGCAAAAAATTCAAAAGTCTTTGGAGCACTTGGGGGTGGAGTTTGAGGCAGGCACAACCTCCGGAGGGCCGGATATAATTCCGTTACATCAAAACGGAGTTCCGGCTATTAGACTCCAGCAAGACGGAATTGATTATTTCGACCTGCATCACACGCCGGACGATACGTTCGACAAAATTGACAAAGATGAAATCGCGCAAAATGTTGCGGCTTGGGCAACCATGGTTTGGATGGCTTCGGAAGCCGAAGTCGATTATCGCGAAAAACCTGAAGAAAATGTCGGCGAATAAAAAGTTGATCTGCACTTACCGGTTTCATTCCTTGTTCATATACATTAACTAAGGCACATTGCATCAATTGATGTGATGGGTTAATTAAACCTGTCTTTAGCTTCCGAGGAGGGAATTATGGGGAAGTGGTTATGGGGATTTATTATCCTCGCGATCATTTCAGCTTTGATAACATTACTGACGCCATGGGGTGCCAGTAAGCACTCAGTAGAAATGGGCGATTCAATTCGTTCCGCTCTGTCTGCTGATAAGTTCGATTTTGCAAAAGTTGAAATGGATGGAAACATTGCCAAGCTTACGGGCGACGCACCATCTCAAGTCTTAGCCGATGAAGCTGCGAATATCGCAGCGAAAACCGAGTGTAAGACATGTAAGAAAAAAGGTAAGATTTGGCATAAGGTCAGCAATGACTTTAACGTTGCGAAAGCTGCACCGATTAAACAACAACCGGCTGTTCAAGTCGTTTCACCTTACACGTTTCGTGTCACCAAAAATGAAGACGGTGCCGTCGACATTTCCGGTGTAGTTCGTAATGCTGCTGAGCGTGATCGCGTTATCGCAGAAGCCGAAGCCCTTTATGGCGATCGTCTTCGCGCGAAAAAAATTCGCATCGGAAACGGCGCGCCAAATGACGGTTGGGGCGATATCATCTCAATGCACATGCCTGAGCTCGATATGCTCGACAGCGGTGTGTTTACATTGAATGACACTCAAGCTTTGGTTCGCGGTAAAGTCGGCGACGCTGCAATACGGGATCGTATTAATACAGTGGTAACGTCATTGCCGGGCGGATATGGCGGAGCTGCAAATATTGTCGTTCCGAACGCTCAAGCGGTTAATGTCGGTGAAGTCAAAGACGCCGGTTTATGCCAGTCTTTGTTTGACCAACTTAAAGGATCAGCGCGCATTAATTTTGCGTCTGCCCGTGCTGAAATTCGCGGCGCTCAAAGCTTTGATCTTTTAAACACGCTCGCATCTGCAGCCAATCAGTGCAAAACTTTCCGCGTTCTTGTTGAAGGACATACGGATAGCGAAGGTGCTGATGATTACAATCAGCAGCTCAGTGAACAGAGAGCTGCATCCGTTGTTGCCTACCTTGCTGATAATGGTGTGGATATTTCCCGCCTGACAGCCAAAGGTTTTGGCGAAAATCAACCCGTTGCCACAAATGATACACCTGAAGGCCGTGCTGCCAATCGTCGTATCAACTTTGTCGTCACACAATCCGAATAGGGGAATATCATGATTATAGGTGGTGTATTTAACTATTTAGCCTGCTTTGGTTGGCTACCACTTCTTTTAACCGGTCTCTTGGGCTTATTGCTCGGATGGCTATTATTTGGCCGTAATCGTCAGTCAGGTGATCTGTCTGTCGAAGGTGAAGGTGCTTTGCGCGCTGAAGCTGACGGTCTGCGAGCCCGCGTTCGCGAACTTGAAGGCAAAGTCTCAACAGGCGATGCTGAGTTGACATCTCTGAGGTCTCAGTTGAACGCAGCCCCTGCTGTTGCGACAGCTGCACCTGCCGGTGATGACGAAGACTCATACGCTCTGGAATGGCGTAATCGCTATTTGGCCGCTCGGGTCAAGTATCTTGAGGGGCGTTTAGCAGAAGCTCCTAAGCCGGCTGCAAAAAAGGCAACAGCTAAGAAAGCAACTGCTCGTAAGACAGTCAAAAAAGCTGCACCTAAGAAAGCTACGGCTAAAAAGGTCACCGTTAAGAAGAAGGCACCTGCTAAGAAAAAGGCGCCTGCCAAGAAGAAGGCACCTGCTAAAAAAGCAGCTAAGCCAAAGGTCCTTTATACTGACGGCCCAACAGCCGGTAAGCCTGATGATCTCAAGCTTATTAAAGGTATCGGGCCTAAGTTCGAGAAAGACCTGAACGGAAAAGGTATCTACTACTTCCGTCAGATCGCGAACTGGAAAGCTAAGGACGTAACAATGGTCGAAGGCATCATTGATTCAATCCCGGGACGCATCAAGCGTGACGAATGGGTCAAGCAAGCCAAAGGCCTGTCGACGGGCGGTAAGAAGACTGCTCCGGCTAAGAAGAAGGCGCCTGCCAAGAAAAAAGCAGCTGCTAACAAAGCGCCTGCTAAAAAGGCAGCGTCCGCAAACCAAAAATATCATGATGGTGTGAAGAGGTTCCACAAGTCTGCGAAGACCGGAACTGTCGACAATATCGTCAAATATCTTGGTGCGTCTCTGAAGAACCGTGACTCAGCATTGGTTGCTTGTTCTGACGAGAAAGAGATTGCGACTGTTGTGAAAAACTTCGGTATGCGCAAACTTGGTCTGTCAAAAACGGCTGCTGAAAAAGCCGCAGCTGATACTTGTGCTGAGATGAAGCCTGCCCGTCAGAAGAATCGTGCTGTGTTCTAGTACCTGATGGCCAAGCGCGTCAAAAAGCTGAGCGTGTTCGAATAGAACCGTTGATATAACAATCAGAACCCGCCGTATTGGCGGGTTTTTTTATGGCCGGATGTTTATATACAACTTTTTGCATATAGTTGTTGCGCCGCTTGTTGTCCGTGTTACAAGACTGCCCCATGGATACACAGAGTTTTTCCGGTCAACATATCGCGGTAACCGGGGCCGCAGGCGGTATTGGCAGAGCTTTTGCGGACATGTTTTTGTCGCTGGGTGCCAATGTATCAATCTCAGATTTGAAAACCCCGGATTGCGGCCTTGACAGACTGAAGGGTTTCGCTTGTAACGTCGGTAACGAGGCCGATGTCACAAAGTTTATTGACGATGCGGAAAACGTCTTTGGGCCTGTCGATATTTTTATCGCCAATGCCGGCGTTGGATTTGGTGACGGTCCGGACGGGAACGCAGCAGGTGCTTCCAACGAAGCTTGGGAAACCAGTTGGGCCGTTAATGTCATGGGCAGCGTCTATGCAGCCCGCCGCCTTGTTCCGGGATGGAAGAAACGCGGGGAAGGGCGCTTTGTCATTGTGTCATCAGCGGCCGGCTTGCTCAATCAAATCGGAAGCGCGTCTTACAGCGCGACCAAGCACGCAGTTTTGGGGTTTGCTGAGGCCATGGCGATCGAACACAAAGCGGACGGAATTTCCGTTCACGCAGTGTGTCCGCAATATGTCAAAACCAATATGACCAAAGGCATGTCCTTTGCTGAGAATAATAAGGACGGATTATTGGAGCCGTCCGATGTGGCCCAAGCTCTATTGAAATCAATTGAGAAAAACGAGTTCTTGGTCTTGTCTCATCCGGTTGTTGGCGATTACTTTAAGGCCAAAGCCATGAATTATGACCAATATATTTCAGGCATGGCCAAGCTCAGATCAAAGCTGAGTCAGGCTGACGTAAAACTTTAGGAGACCTCATGGCACGTTTTGATTTTAACGGAAAAGTAGCGTTGATCGCCGGCGCGAGCCGCGGCATTGGCGAAGCAATCGCCCATGGTTTGGCGGAACATGGCGCAATGGTAATTTGCACAAGCCGAAAATTAGAGGCCTGCGAAAAAGTCGCCGATGATATACGGGCAAAAGGATTATTGGCTTCCGCCAAGACTTTGCATTTGGGCGAAATTGAAACGCACCAAGCCGTCGTCGATGAAATCATGGAAGAACATGGCCGTCTTGATTATTTAGTCAATAACGGCGCGACGAATCCGTATATGGGTCCCGCCCACCAGGCTGAAGCTTGGGCTTTTGACAAGACATTTGAGGTCAATGTGAAGGGGCCTTATTTCCTAAGTTCGAAATGTATTCCTTTAATGAAGCAAAATGATGGCGGAGCGATAGTGAATGTTGCGTCAATCGACGGACTTAATCCCGGTGTTTTTCGCGCGATTTACGGTATGACAAAATCTGCTGTGATCAATATGACCAAAGGTTTTGCCAAAGAGTACGGACAGCAGGGCATTCGCGTAAACGCGCTCCTGCCGGGCTTTACGGATACGAAGCTGGCCTCCGCGCTCAAGGAAAACCCAATGGCTCAAGCCATGATTAAACAGCTTCCGATCCAGCGTATGGCTCAACCCGAAGAAATGGTTGGGGCGGTTATGTATATGCTGTCTGATGAAGGCAGCTACTTTACCGGCCAAACAATGATTGTGGACGGCGGAGCTACCATTTGACGAAGGATACTAAAAATCCGGCAGGCGACGTCCGCAAAGGTGAAGAGCTCGATATTGCTGCCGTCGATCAGGTATTAAAAGCGGCCGTTAAAGGCCTGGAGGGGCAAGCTGAGATTCGTCAATTCTCCAGCGGCGCGTCCAACCTGACTTACGCCGTGACTTATCCTAACCGCTCGCTGGTTTTAAGACGTCCGCCTTTTGGAACCCGGCCCAAATCCGGCCATGACATGCACAGGGAATATAGGATTATGACGGCGCTAAAGCCGGTATATCCCAGCGTTCCCAACACACTCTATTATACGGATGATGAAAGTATAATCGGGGCGGAATTTTACGTTATGGACCGGGTTGACGGGCATATGATTACATCATGGCCCAAGGATTGGAGCGAAGATATCGGACGCAAGCTTTGTGAGAACTTCTTCCAAAAGCTCGTGGACCTTCATGAAGTTGACTACAAGGCGATTGGCCTTGAAGATTTTGGTAAGCCTGAAGGATATGTCGACCGACAAATCGGGGGCTGGAACCGCCGGTTTGAAAAAGCTTGGACCGAGGACGTAGGCAAATTTGAAGACGTTCGGCAATGGCTGGAAGATAATAAGCCAAAGACCGAAAATAAGCCCGCCATTTTGCACGGGGATTACCGAATTGATAACTGCATTTTGAACCCGGACGATCCCACCAAAATTGACGCAATTCTTGATTGGGAAATATGTGCTCTGGGTGATCCGTTGATGGATTTAGGGAATACTTTGTCTTATTGGAT
>CALJNJ010000174.1 GCA_937981945.1 uncultured Caulobacterales bacterium
CCCATGAGAGTACTCATCATATTTTTGGCAGGTCTGCTGTTTTGCAGTTGTAATGCTAAGAGTTCTGAACCCGTTAAAAATTCGGCCGTCTACGAATGGGCTGAAACAGTAATTACTGAGCTTCAATCAATTTATCCAAAAAGTTTTTATGACGACGTCATTGATACCGACTTACAAGATGGATTCGAATATACAGGCCCTATTCCACAAAAGGTACCGGAGACAATTGTATCATTTTCCCTAAACGCGGAAGAAGGTAGCTTTATTCGGAATGTTGGGGTTGTTTCGGCAATTGCGGAAACTTGTGATTTGGATTGGGACGACAGAAATTTTTTACCCATGATGCAGTGGCAGCGAAAAATAACACCGCCTTCTGAAGCCTATGGAACTCAGATCGCCGTTATGGGGGCCCTACAATAGGCTGGATAAATAAGAACAACCCACAATGTCAAAAGGCCAAGAGAATCCTCGAAAACAACCTTTTCGCCGATAATTTTAGACCTTAAGAATATCCCCCTAACCCAGACCTATCTTTACAGGATCGTCTGAAGCTTCTCTTCTCTACCCTTCCGTCATCCCTCCATTTTTCCGCCCCACCCCTTGAACCGTGCATCCTTCACGCCCATATGGTTTGCATTACAAACTTGTTTGTGATATGTGGAAACAAAAATTGGAGAGAGACACATGACGAAGTCTGAAATTTTGGCCGATATCGGCTATTTGAAAAATGTGGCTGAGGAAGGCCGCAATGCGCCGCTTTTGGGCGGGCGGATCGGTTTGATGTGGACGGCCTTATTAGTGCCGTGCCTGATCCTGCACGGATTGACGGCCAAAGGATTGGGCCCCATCCCTATCCCTTATATTGGCGCGCTTTGGATGGGATTTGGCGTAACGGGCGGGCTGTTGACCTTTGTCCTGTCGCGCGGCCTTGATAAAAAAGCGGGCGCCAATTCCATGGCCAATAAAATCGAGTCGGTGATGTGGCCCTTAACGGCCATGTTGATATTTGCCTATGCCATTGCATTGGCGCTGGGCGCGGCATTGACGGGTGTGGATCCGGTCATGTTCAACACCATCATGCCCTTTGCGTTTGCCTTATCCGCCCTGAATTTGGGGCTGCTGGGCGCGTTGACGGGACGGTCATATTTTACGCTCTGCGCCTTGGCGGCAGCTCTGGCCATGATTGCCTGCGCGCTTATGGTCCTTAAAGCAGAAGTTTACTTTGTCGCCGCCGCCGGCGTGCTCCTGACGGGCGTCTTGCCGAATATTTTGCAATTGCGGGATGAGCGGCGTGCCGGATAAAATTAATGACGTCATTCACGGCCGGGTTCGCCTGACCGTGATGGCCTATCTGTCAACGATCAGCCCGGCAGAGTTCACTCAGCTCATCGCCAAAACGGAAACTACAAATGGGAATTTATCGACCCATTTGACCAAGCTGGAAACAGCCGGATTTGTCCGCCTGGAGAAAGGCTATAAGGGCAAGCGTCCGCAAACTCTGGTCCATATGACCAAGGCCGGACGGGACGCCTGGATCAATTATTTATCCGCCCTGCAGGATTTGCTCGGCGACAGTTTAAAGGCGGCGCAGTAATGTGGACGGCGTCGCCCGACCCTTTATCGGTTGCGTTTTGGATCTCGGGGGCGACGGGCGGCGTTCACGCCGCTTTGGCGGTGATATGTCTGATCTTGGGCCCTTTTATTTTTCGCCGGCGCAAAGGCGATAAAACCCACAAATTTCTGGGCCGGATTTGGGCCTTTATGATGCTGGTCTTAAACGTCACGGCGCTGATGACTTATGATTTGAACGGGCGGCCGAATTTGTTTCACTTTTTTGCCGTGGTAAATCTATGCGCCCTGATCCCGGCGTTTTTATTCATTCGAAAATATACCAAAACCCGCAATCCCAAACATTTGGCGCAGCATCAGGAACTTATGGCCTGGGCCTATTTCGGTCTGGCCGCGGCCGGTTTCTGGCAAATGGTCACCACGCTGATGCGCTTTGATCTTGTGCCACTGCACCCGCGCTTTTTCATGCCGCTAATGGGCGCGCTCACCGGACTGGCAGCGTTTTGGCTCGCGCGCTATCTGAAACAGAGATTGGCGAATGTTTGACTACTGAATATAATTCATGAAAAAGATCACGACGATGGCCATGCCGCCCAGGCCGACAACGCCGGCGATCAAAAATGACAGCCCCGGCGATACGCGGTGAATGGCATCTAAAATGTCGCCGAAATCGATGTCGAAATCCACGGTTTTTAAAATTGTGCTGAGAATATCCATGATTGCCCCCTAATTTTATTTGAGCGCAAGTCTGCCGGAAGAGCGTTTGAATAGGTTTAAATCTCGTGGTTAATATTCCGTACAAAAATCGTCCCAAAATTGACAATTGCGCAGCTTGCATTCTTGCGTAAACTGCATTTATGCGCGACCCGTCTTTGAGAACGTTCCATAACAATGCCGAAATGGCGCCCGAGGATGATGAAGCTTTCCTCGCCCGCGCCCGCCCGAAATTGCAAATCCTCGAAGGCATCAGAGAGACCAATTTGGGAATTTTAAATTGGCGCAAAGCCATTGCAAAACCCGTTGCCTTTGTGGTGACGCCGATCTTGGGGTTTATTGATTTTTGGCTGATCAGAATACAGGCCGGCAGTGAGGATACATTGGCCGGACTTTCGGTTTTATTTCTGGGCTCCCTCTGGGGCTGGGTGACCCAGCCCAAGCGCGTCTATACCAAGGTCTATAAGAAAAGAATCCTGCCCGAAATCGCGGGACTATTCGGTGACTTCAGATATGATATCGGGGGCCGGGTTCCCATGTCGGAGATGAAGCCGTCAAAAATCGTCCCCGACCATACAGACTATAGTTCAGAAGATTATTTCACCGGCAATTATAAAGGCGTGGGTATCCAATTTTCGGAAATTGAGCTGACGAAAGAAAAAGGGGATAATTCCATAACGGTCTTCGCCGGATTGGCTGTTTTGCTGAGCCACGGCACCCGCAAATTTTACGGACATACGATTTTGACCGAAGACCACACGAAATTGGGCGAGTGGTTTCAACGCAAAAACACCGGGCTGAAGCGCGCCAATATGGCTGATCCGGAATTTGAAGGCCTGTTTGATGTCTATACCAATGACCAAGTGGAGGCCCGTTATCTGATTGACCCGCTGATCATTGAAGCGCTCAAAAATCTCTACGGGCAATATGTCGGAGATCAGATGTTGGTCTCGTTTTACAATGATCACGTGCTTATTTTAATCGCCAGTAAAGATAATCATTTTGAACCGGCGGATATTCACGTTCCGGCGACAAATGAAAAAGAGCTCCTCTCCATGAAACAGGAAATTGCGCAAATCCTATCCCTCATTGACCGTTTATCGCTCTATGATCCCAAGACCCGGCGTGAGGCAATTGGCCGATCGGTTTAAACTTTTGTCACATCAAATCCGTAGAGCCAATCCATGCGCTGATGGCCGGCGTTCGGTATGATCTTGGCGCCGAGCCACATGGGGCCGTAAGTGATCAACTGCCCCAGGGCCGTTTTTCGGTGGAAGGTTTTCATATTGGCGCGCGAGCCCGCTTGCGCCCGGCCCGTGCGCGCAAACCGCTGCTTTTCATAAGCCGTCAGGGAGTCTGTCACCGCTCGGCCCGTTTGCGATAATGCCCGGGCCAGAACCCAGCCGTCTTCGGCGGCCATGGCGGCCCCCTGGGCCAAGAACGGCAACATAGGATGGGCGGCATCCCCAAGCAGGGTCACATGACCGTCCCGCCAGGTCGGTAAAGGACCCCGGTCAATAAGTGCCCACCGAAAAAGCGCGTCCGGGTCGGCGGCTTTGATAAGTGTGGTCACGGCCGGATGCCAGCCGGCAAAATCTTTCAGGGCATCTTCGCGCCGGCCCCGCTCTGACCAGCCCTCTTCCGTCCAATCATCGCGCTCGACAACGCCGACGAAATTGGCCAGTTCGCCTCGCCGCAATCGATAGGTCACGGCGTGACGACCGCGCCCCATCCAGGCGCAGGCTGTCGGGCTCGGAACATACTCACCGAGGGCCTTGACGGGCACAACAGCGCGCCAGGCAATATTGCCGGTGAAGCGGGCTTTATCAGGCCCGTGCATTTGCGCGCGCACAACAGATTTAATGCCGTCCGCCCCGATCAGAACGTCACCTGACACCCGGCC
>CALJNJ010000175.1 GCA_937981945.1 uncultured Caulobacterales bacterium
TGATTTGGACGATTATTGTTTCTGATCAAAAGAAATCAAGAGATCCCGTTGCCAGTCTTCCCGGTGTCGATCGGGTCAATATTGATGCTCTCGTGGATGACGCTAAACGGGCTTATAAGCTCGGCATTCCCGCGATTGCGATATTTCCGCATATAAACCCGAAACTGAAGGACGCTATCGGCAGCGAAGCCCTAAATCCGGACGGTTTGGTTCCCAATGCCATCAAGGCCGTAAAAAAAGCTGTTCCCAATTTGGGTGTGATCGTGGATGTGGCCTTGGATCCGTTTACGGACCACGGACATGACGGCGTTATGGTCGGCGATGAAATTATTAATGATATAACCGTCGATGCGCTAACGGATGGGGCTATAATTTTGGCGGACTCCGGAGCCGATATCGTCGCACCGTCTGATATGATGGACGGCAGAGTTGGAGCGATTCGAAATAAATTGGACCAACACGGGCACCACAACGTTATGATCATGTCATATGCGGCAAAATTTGCGTCAGGTTTTTATGGCCCGTACCGGGACGCAATCGGAACATCGTCTGCCTTGCGCGGTGATAAACGGACCTACCAAATGGACCCCGGGAATTCCAATGAACCGGTTCGGGACGTTGCTATGGATATCGAAGAGGGCGCCGATATGATCATGGTGAAGCCCGGCTTGCCCTATCTGGATATTGTTTACAGGCTGAAACAAGAGTTTTCCATGCCGACATTCGCGTTTCAAGTCAGCGGAGAATGCGCCATGATCATGGCCGCCGCGCAAAATGACTGGATTGATGAGAAACGGGTCATTTTGGAAAGTTTGATGTGTTTCAAAAGAGCCGGATGCGACGGGATTTTGACTTATTTCGCTCCGAAAGCCGCTGAATGGTTTTCTGATAATTAGACATTGCTTTCGGGGATTTTCCGTTTGCTGGGCGCAACACCATGCCATCTTTTGTGGGCTCGGGTAAAAGCCGCTTGATCGCTATACCATAGGGTCTGGGCAATTTCAGCCAGACTCATACCGTCTTTTAGAAGGTCGTCGCACATTTGGCTTTTCACATCTTCGAGAATGTCCTGAAAATTTGTTTCCCTGTCTCTCAAATGACGCCGCAAAGTTCTCTCACCCATTTTTAAATCAGAGGCGACATCCTGTAACAATGGTCGTTTTTCGAGAATCATTTCTCTGACTGAATTCCCTACTCTTAAAACCAAATTATCGACTTTCTGAAATGTATTCAAAATCGCATCTTGTTTATTCTTAAGAAGGGTCAGCTGACTGGCATTCGCCGTCGGAAGCGGTAAGTTCATAATATTATCCGCCATGACAATCCGATAAATATCTGTTTCAAATTTTGATTTACATCGAGATATTGTGTCATAATTTGCAAGCGGTTCGGCCGGTTTATGCGCGTAATGAATTTCGGTTACACCTTTGGCAAAACCCCAAGCCAACCAATTTAAAGACATGACATAATTTGCCATAACATATTCTGTGATTTGCCGGTGTTTTTGATAGTCCTCTTTCGGAAAATTGGGCACCCACTTAAAGACGTCTTTTTCGCCGTCTCCGTAATCTTCTTTCGTCAAATCAGGTATACCCAATGTATGCACCAATGAAGAATAGCGTCGATTGATAAAGGCGGCTTCTTCCAGGTCTTTGCAAAAGGCAAGAATATTACCCAAATCCGTATAGGTCGTAACTCGAAACTTTTCGCCAACGCTCAAGCCTAAATGAGGGTCCTTAAGCTTATCAGCAGCGAAAACCAGTAAATCGCTGAATTCTTCCAATGAGTACCTGGTTTTCGGACTTGGTGATACCGATAAATCTCTTTTTAAACCCTCGCTGACCTCTTGCCTGCTAAGCCCCATTTCTTCAATAATTTTGAGAACATGAAAGTAATATATCGGCGAAACGCTGGCGGTTTGCATAATTTGTGCCCCCAAATTGTCCTAAAAAGACAATTACTGTAGGCTTAATACCAGAATTTTGAGCCAAAATCCATCGATTTCGGCCTAAAATGACAAATTGTACTGCATGTACTGTCAATACGCCAATCCACAACTCTATTAGAAGTAAATCTCCTTCCTATCTCGGGGCACGGTTTGGAAGGACAAAGATCGCTCACGCAAAGGGGCGATCTTTTTTATTATTGTGATGAAAGACGTTTTAGAAGCGCTGATGTATCCCAACGATTTCCGCCCATATCTTGAACGTCTTTATAGTATCCGTCGACCATTTTCGTTAGCGTCAGATCAGCGCCGACGGCCTCAGCAGTCCGAAGGGCAATACCCAGATCTTTTCTCATCCAGTCAACGGCAAAACCAAACTCATATTCATCATTGGCCATGGTGACGGCCCTGTTATCCATTTGCCAGCTCTGAGCCGCGCCTTTACCGATGGCATCAACAACCTGTTCCATATCGAGCCCGGCCTTCTGCGCAAAATGTACGCCCTCCGCTAATCCCTGCAATATACCTGCAATACAAATTTGATTGATCATTTTGGTCAGCTGCCCGGCGCCTGATGGCCCCATCAACTTTACGGCTTTAGCAAAAGACTTGATCACAGGTTCTGCTTTTTCAAAAGTTTTGGGATCGCCACCGCACATTACCGTGAGTTCACCTTTTTGTGCGCCGACTTCGCCGCCGGAAATAGGCGCATCAACAAAGCCGATCCCCAAAGCCTTTGCATCCCCATAGCATTTGCGGGCGCACTCAGCTGACGCGGTCGTATGATCGACAATTATTGCGCCTTTTTCCATGGCAGGCAGAGCTTGCTCAACAACCGCATAAACATCGGGATCATCGCCCACACATATAAACACAATATCCGAGTCAGAAACGGCTTCACTAATGGTCGCTGCAGAAACCCCAGCATGAGCGTTTTCCCACGCCAATGACTTTGCGCGTGTTCGATTCCAAACCGTCACGTCATGTCCGGCCGAAACCAAGTGTCCTGCCATGGGGCCTCCCATCACGCCGAGGCCCAAAAAACTACATTTTTGCATAAAATTT
>CALJNJ010000176.1 GCA_937981945.1 uncultured Caulobacterales bacterium
ACATCTTTAAACGGGACTTCGTCCATAAATTTCAATCCGGCCATCATCATACGGGCGACCCAGAAGAAAATAATGTCAAAGGCTGTCACCAAAACCGATGTCGGATAAAACCGTTCCAATTCAGGTGTTTGATTTGGCCAACCTAATGTAGAAAACGGCCAAAGCGCGGAGGAAAACCAGGTATCGAGGACGTCCGGATCACGTTTGATCGTATAGGACATTTTGGAGTCAGGCCCGGACGGAGAAAATGCAACATCAATATCCTCCCCTTCGGTCACTTCAATCTGAGAGGCGTATTTTGACGCGTAGTCTTTTGCCAAAGATTTTGCCTTATCTAAGTCATCGGCAACAAAAATTTTCAGCTTGGGGTTAGCTGTATCGATGTCCTCGGACAGGTCATATCCAAACCAAGCGGGAATACGATGTCCCCACCAGAGTTGACGTGAAATACACCAAGGCTGGATGTCTTTCATCCAAACGTTATATGTGTTTTTCCAGCCTTCAGGGAAGAACTTTGTGGCGCCTTTCGCTGAGCTGTCATCTCCTGCGTGTCCGCGGTCGACGGCGGCGATGGCGTCTTTTGCCAATGTTTCGGCATCCACGAACCACTGATCGGCGAGCATAGGCTCAATAACCACTTTAGACCGGTCACCAAGCGGCTGCTGAATTTTCTTGTCTTCGACGGCGATCAACAGGCCCTCAGCATCAATATCGGCAACCACTGCTTTTCGCGCCGCAAACCGATCCATGCCCACATATTTCTCGGGCATAATCTCTGAGGCCGTCATGCAAGCCTGTTCATCCATCAAAGAATACATCGGAATATCGTTGCGTTTAGCGACTTCATAATCGTTGAAATCATGGGCGCCCGTGATCTTCACGGCACCAGAGCCGAAATCAGGATCAGGATATTCATCAGTGATGATCGGGATAAGGCGGTTGGCCAAAGGCAGTCGAACCATCTTGCCGACAATGGGGGCATACCGTTCATCATACGGGTGCACGGCGACAGCACCGTCACCCAGCATGGTTTCCGGCCGCGTGGTCGCGATTGAAATATAGTCCCGACTTTCCTTTAGCGTGACATTTCCATCCTCATCTTTTTCGACGTATTCATAAGTCTCTCCGTCTGCCAGTGGATACTTAAAGTGCCAGAAATAGCCGTCCACTTCCTTGTTCTCGACCTCAAGATTGGAAACAGCGGTTTGGAAATGCGGATCCCAATTAACCAGGCGCTTGTCCCGATAAATCAAGCCTTCTTCATAGAGTTTGACAAAGACCTTGGTAACGGCTTCGGATAAGCCGTCATCCAATGTAAAGCGCTCTCGCGACCAATCACAGGAAGAGCCCAAGCGTTTGAGCTGGTTGAGGATATTGCCGCCGCTTTCATCCTTCCATTCCCAAATTTTTTCGACGAATTTCTCACGGCCCAGCTCGGCGCGACCGGCGTTTCCTTCGGCGGCTAATTTGCGCTCCACAACCATTTGTGTGGCAATGCCCGCATGATCCATACCGGGTTGCCAAAGCACATCTTTCCCCCGCATGCGCTCAAACCTAATCAGAATGTCCTGAATGGTATTGTTGACAGCGTGGCCCATATGCAGTGAACCCGTCACATTGGGCGGCGGAATCACAATGGAAAAGGCCTCGCGTGACGTATCCATGCGCGGCTTAAAAGCGCCGCTATCCTCCCACATCTTATAAAGACGGGCTTCGGCTTCTGAAGGATTAAACTTTTTCTCAAGCATGGTCACACATTTCTATTCTTGCAAAAATAAACCCGCCCCCTCGCAAGGGCGGGGTATTTTCATGCCTTGTAGACCGCCCTGCCCGTTAAAACAAGACAGGGAATTTTCTGCCTATTTTCCGGATGAAATTCTTTTGACTTCTTTCGCCACGGCACGCTCGACAATGCTTTTCAGATTTTCATCAAGCCATTCCTTCAGCATCGGACGTAAAGCATCCTGTACCAATTCACCGATCCTCGGACCGGACTCTGTGATAACAGCCTTGTCTTCAACCGCTTTGGTCAGGGAAGCAAAAGCGCCGGCGGCGGCAGTTTCCTCTATTTCATTCAAAATCGCGTCATTTCTCGCTGTTTTAGCCATCTCATCATTCTCCTGTTCTGCGGGCTCGGGGGCTGCTTCCGGTTCAACAAACATGTCGGCGGTTTCGACTTCATGTTCTTCTTCAATTGGTGCTGTTTCTTCTTCTGAGAACTCGTTTAGCACCATATCCAGTTCTTCTAAAATTTCGTCAGCGGATTCGTCGGAATTATCGACGTCCAAAATCCCGGCAGCTTCGTCGATCTCTGCGTCGGCCTCGGCCGCTTCTGCTATTTGCAGCAGTAAATCTTCCGCGCTTTCTTCAGGGTCAGGAATGGCCAGCTCTTGGTCAACAGTCAGATCGAAATCGTTTTCGATCACGTTGTTTTCCTCTTCGCCTTGAAGGGCCATATCCAATATATCATTCAAAATCTGATCTTGTTCGGCCGCGTCAACATCTTCGGTTACATCCAAACTTGCATCGAGCTCTTCCAAAATAGAGTCTTCGACATCAAACTCTTCGACAGAGTCAAAAACAGCGTCATCCGACTCAGTTGCAAATTTTGCAACCGCGTCTTCAGTCTCGTCTTCCAGAAAAGAATCGTCAGTGAGATCAGCCATTAAAGACTTCACCAAGTCCAAATCCGACTCCGCATCCATATCAAATTCATTAATGTCAGCGGATTCGAGATTTGCGGCAGGCATTTCGACCGCATCGTCCAATAATTCTTCAGCTTCGTCAGCCGCAAAGTCGACAATTTCGACAGGCTCTTCTTCGATGACCAAATCGTCGGTCAGATTATCAAAAACACTGTTCGACGTGTCTTCATCCGTAAACTCGCTCAAGTCCAATACGTCATTTAACTCAGTATCAATTGTATCTTCGACAGGTTTGCTCGGAGCCAATAGATCGATATCTTCAAAATCATCCGCAAGATCGTTGGGAAGATCGTCCGTAAGTTCGGCAATATTGGTTTCGGCTTTTTCGCTTGAAAGCTTATCTTCCAAATCAGAAACCACATTTGAAACAGGATTGAACTCTGCTTCAACGGCGATTTCAGGAATTTCCAAATCCTCAGTCAGATCTAAAATTGAATCGTCCAAAGATTCATCGAAATTCAAAGGCGTAACATCAGGAATATCAGCCTCGGCGGGCACGCCGCCAACGTCCAAATGCCCTTGATCCGCCACATCATCTTCCGCAATTATCCTGCGGATTGACGCCAAAATGTCTTCCATACTCGGTTCGGCGACGCCCGCTTCCGTACCCGATGTGGTATCTGACGTGTTATCAGACATATTTTATTTCCTCTGAAATGCCGCGCAACGGCAAATTCCCCTCATTGAATCACCAAGCTAAGACAAGCAGCAGCGATTGTCCAGCATCCTTAACTTTCTTGTGTGAAGAGAATCCACAAAGTCCGGCTTATCGCCATTCTTCGGGTAAAACATCGTCGACAAAACCGGGAAATCCCCCGTCTTGGATTTCCTGTAGGTTTTTGTCGGGATCATAATATTCCGTCGCCAAAGACAAACTCACGGCGTCGAACCCGCCGGTCAAAGTTAAAATCCTGTATCCGGCTTTTTCGACTTCACTCCGGCTGTTCAAAACCTTGAGGCGCGCCTCCAAAAGCTCTTGTTCTGCATTCAGTACGTCCAAAGCATTGCGGGTCCCGACCTCACGCTCTAGCTCAACGCCTTCGAGCGCTAGTTCAGCTGCAGATACTTCAACTTGTCCCGCTTCCATGGCCGCTCTGGCGGCAACCAGCCCTGCCCAGGCCTGCATAACGGCGGCTTCAATTTGGCGTTCCCGGTCTCTGGTTTCAAACATCAGACGTGTTCGGGCATTTTCAGCCGTTCTCAAGCGCGACGCATTCATTCCGCCGGAAAATATGGGGACCGTAATTTGGGCTCCGATAGATGCGCTCTCAGCCCGCTCCGGAAATCCCGCCTGACCGCGCACACCGCCGACATTTCCGGTTAAGGCTACGATCGGTTTCTTGGCCGATTTTGCCACACTGATAGCGGCATCGCCGGCGTCTTCCTGATATCGCGCGGCTAAAACACCCGGGTTATTGTTTTTTGCCAATTGCGCTGCCTCTGCTTCGCTCTCCGGCAAAACAAAGCGCGGCAAAGGCTGTAAGTTCTCCGGCATATGACCCGTCATTTGTTTGTAGACAGCCCTGGAAATTTGCAATTGAGCATCTGCCTGAGCCAATCCGACCTTCGCGCCAGCTAAACGAACGTCGGCCTGCGCCAAATCCGTGCGCGTGCCGGCTCCCACCTCAAAACGGCTGTCGGCCGCCTCTTTCTGGCGCATTAAAACCAAGACATTTTTACGGCGAATTCGCGCGGCTTCTTCATCGCGCAGAACATCCACATATGCATTTGCAACTTTCAAAAAGACGTCAGTTTCATTGGCCCGTAAGCCCTCGCGCGCGGCGCTTATTCCTGCCATCGCCTGAGATTTTTGCGCCCAAACCCGGCCGCCTTGGTAAATCGGCTGGATAAAACGCAATTGTAGCGCCGCAGGTGACGACCAAGTGGTCCCGCTGGTTATGACATCGTCAAAACCGGGTATAGGGACAGAAAATGAAGGCGTTCTGGACATATCGACGGACACGGTTCCGGACAGATCCGATGTGAGCCGGCCCTGCGCGCCGGCCTGTACATAAGTCTCGTCCAGCTCTCTGAGACGAGCTCTTTCCGCTTGGAGGCCCGGATAATTTTGATAGGCCGATATCAGAGCTTCTTCCAGCGTTTCTCCAGAACTCTGCGCAGGCAGCAGCATTAGGAGCAAACCCGCAACTATTGCTGCCGAACGCCGGCGCGGGATATGCTTAAATTTCATGGTTAGAATGCGAAAGCCGGAGCTTTTTCCGTGCCTGATAACACAGGGACATTGGCGTCAAAAATAATTCGGTCACCAATCGTATCGCCGGTTCTGGTAAACACGGTCGCGTGCCCAACACTACCGGAGCGCACAACTGCAACCAATCGGCCCATATTGGATAATTGATCCAGCCATGTTTTTGGAACTTCATTAACCGCGCCGTTGACAAAAATTACGTCAAATGGTCCGTGCTCTTTAGCCCCTGCTTTAATGTCGCCTTTGACGACTACAGCATTGTCGGCATTCGACTCTGTCAAATTCTCCGTTGCACGCTCAACGCGCTCATCACTGTCCTCGAGGGCAACAACCGTTTCGCCGATTTGCGCTAAAACCGCTGATGAGTAACCGCGCCCGCAAGCAATATCGAGAATAATATCCGTCGGCTTGATCTCAGCGGCTTGAATGAGCTTGGCCATGTCACGGGGTTTCATCATGATCCGTCCGGCTTCGGTGGTAATATCCACATCGGAATATGACAGGGCAGCGGCAGACTTCGGAACGTATTTCTCGCGCTCAACGGCTCTGAAAGCCTTCAAGACGATATAGTCGGTT
>CALJNJ010000177.1 GCA_937981945.1 uncultured Caulobacterales bacterium
GGCGAAATAAACCCGGCCATCGCTTTGTTATATTCAGGCCTGATATTTTGGACCATCGGATATGACACGATTTACGCCTGTCAGGACATTGAGGACGACGCTTTTGTCGGCATAAAGTCGACCGCCAGACGATTCGGCAAATATGTTAAGCCGGGCGTCGCCGTCAGCTATCTGATTTGTTTTGTCCTTATCACCCTTGCATTGTTCCGATCTGAAATCCCGGTTAGCATCGTTTTGGAAAATATTTGCAAAGGCGATACGACAATTGAAAAAGGGCCGCCAATAAGCCGGAAATTCGGGCTTGCCGCCCTAATTTTTACATTGCCGTTTTTGTGTCACCTTCTGTGGCAAGTCTTGCGATTGGATATGAAATCAACTGTGAAAAATTTAAAACTGTTCAAGTCCAACCGAACAGCCGCCCTTATTTTAATTGCGTCCTTATTGTTTGCACAGGGTATGGGATTATCAGAAACCTCAAGACTGTATGATGACGGCGCCGAATGTATGACAGTCAAATAATCACGCCATTGTGACTCAATCGTCACCGGATTTTTGATCTGAAACTATTATATTTAACGTATCCGCTAATGGAGGTTATTATGATAAACAGACGTTACTTCGCACTTGGTTCCGTCGCTGCGCTTAGCGTTGCAGGAATATCTTGCGCAAAAGCCGGCCCCGCAAAGGAAACAGCTATGACACAGCCCAAAACCGACATTAACTGGAAGAATCTATCAGAAAGCGAGTGGAAAGACCGCCTCACGGATATGGAGTTTCATGTTCTTCGCAAAGAAGGAACGGAGCGGGCAGGGTCTTCCCCGCTGGACAATGAAAAACGCAAAGGCGTCTTTGTCTGCGCCGGATGTGCATTGCCTCTGTTTCATTCAGAGATGAAGTTTGATTCCGGCACCGGCTGGCCTAGCTTTTTCACGGTCATTGACGGCGCCGTCGGTGAAAAAGTCGATAATAAGCTATGGATGAAACGGACCGAATATCATTGTTCACGCTGCGGCGGCCATCAGGGACATGTTTTCCCGGACGGCCCGCGCCCAACAGGTCTGCGTTATTGTAATAATGGAATTGCGCTGGATTTTGTGCCGGATGAGGCCTGATCAGGCCATTTTCAGCAAGGCGTGAATTTTGGTCAAACTCCGGTTAACCGTAAGTTAAGCGATGCGCAAATTTTGTGAAATAAACCATTTTTCAACGGCGCAAGTTTTTGTTATAATTATCCCATAGCCGTTCCATTCCGGAGCCGCGTTAATTATCGAAAGGAGGTCTATCTTGTCTATCTATTTTGAGGGGTTCGCCCGAAGCTGTTAAATCAGCACTTTCGAAAAAATCGAATTGGGTATCTGAATTATCTTAAGGAAAAGCCGGACAAGGCGTTCCGGCTGAACCCAAACTTCAAAACGAGGTCGCTTGATACTGTCGAGCGGCCTTTGTTTTTGCCTGAAACCTGCGCCTAAGCAAAAATCATACCAAGCAATAAAGATTTAAAGGTTTGCCGGTATGTAACCATTCTAAAAATAATAAATGAATGGTGACGGGCATGGCAATCGCCCCTAAATTACAGCAGCGCCAGACACAGTCTCTGGTCATGACCCCGCAATTGCAGCAGGCGATTAAGCTGTTGCAATTGTCCAATATTGAGCTGGCCGCTTTTGTCGAAGAGCAGCTGGAGAGTAACCCTCTGCTCGAACGTGGAACAGGGACTGATAATCGCCGCGAAGAAGCGGGAGACGAGGTCGCACCTGCCCCAAAAGAAAGCTATGATGAAGTGTCTATGGACGCGCCCTCGGCAGCGGCAACGTCATTAGATGCGCCGGCGGATGTGATTCACGAGCAATCCAGCGCTGCAGATGTTGGCGGTAGTGTCGATTGGTCAAAAGCCGGATCCGGCGGTTCATTTTCCGGGTCTTCGGACTATAACCCCATTGAAAACGCCGAAGCAGAAGTCACCCTTAAAGAGCATTTAAACGATCAACTGTCACTGGACGTCAAAGACGAAACAGAACGCCTTATCGGGGCCTATCTGATCGATCATGTGGACGATAACGGTTATTTGCGCCTGACAATTGAAGAAGCTGCCGAGCGCCTCAGCGTCACGGAATCGCGTGTTCAAAGCGTCTTGACGCAAATTCAAAGCTTTGAGCCAGTGGGCATTTGTGCCCGTGATCTCAAAGAATGTTTGGCGTTGCAATTGCGCGAAAGAGGCGAACTGGACGAGCCCATGTGGGCCCTATTGGAAAATTTGCAGCTTTTAGCCAAGCATGATCTTGGAAAACTGGCCGCTGTCTGTGATGTGTCCAAAGACGCGCTTTTAGAAAAAATCAGCATATTGAAATCTTTGTCCCCAAAGCCCGGTCTCGCTTTTGGCGGCTCAATGGCTGCGGCGGTCGAACCGGATGTGGCTATTCGTGAAACGCCGCAAGGCGGTTGGGCGGTTGAGCTTAACAGCGACACCCTCCCCCGCGTTTTGGTCAATAATCGCTATTTT
>CALJNJ010000178.1 GCA_937981945.1 uncultured Caulobacterales bacterium
GATATTGCCCAGAGATTTGGACATCTTCTCACTGCCCATATTGAGGAACTCATTATGGACCCAGTAATTGGCCATGGTTTTACCGTGGGCGCATTCACTTTGCGCGATTTCATTTTCGTGGTGAGGGAATTTCAGATCGACACCGCCGCAGTGGATATCAATAGTTTCGCCCAGCGTTTCTTTGGCCATAGCTGAGCATTCAATATGCCAGCCCGGACGTCCAAAGCCAAAGGGCGCGTCCCAGCCGACCCCGTCCATTTCAGGTTTCCAGAGCACGAAATCAGCGGCGTTTTTCTTGCGCGCAACTTCGCCCTCACCCACACGATCGCCCTTTTTGAGGGCGTCCAACGTATTGCCGGAGAGCTTGCCGTAATCTTCATATTTCGAGACATCAAAAAAGACATGGCCGTCGCTCTCATAGGCGTAGCCGTCCTCCAAAAGCTTGGAGATAATGGCGATCATGCCACCAATATTATCCGTCGCCTTGGGCTGCACAGTCGGCATAAGGCAGTTCAGCGCCGCCAAATCTTCGTTATAAATGCGTGCATATTTTTCCGTAATGACCGAGATATCGACGCCCTGCTCGGTGGCCGCCGTGATGATTTTGTCATCCACATCCGTGATGTTGCGCGCATAGACAACATGGTCTTCACCATAAATATGGCGTAGCACCCGAAAGAGCACATCCGCCACCACCGCCGCGCGCGCATTGCCGATATGGGCATAGGAATAAACCGTCGGGCCGCAATTATACATGGTCACGCGCGTAGGATCAGCGGGCTCGAAGTCCTCTTTTTTGCGGGTCAGGGAATTATAAAGTTTCAGTTTCATATTCTCGAGCGTGATTTGGTCTTGCCTAATGATTTTCGGGTCTTATGTGAAGGCCATGGCTCTGTCTATGCAAAACAAAACCCGGATCGCCTTTGTCCTGATTTTCCTGGGCGCTATTGTGGCGATATTTACGTCTCGCTTGGCGGGCGACGGGTCCATTCGGTTCGACGTTGAAGGCGATACGGCCTATGTCAACGGCACAACACTGCACAATTCCTACCTCCATGTTCGGCAATTTCTCGACGATAATCCGCAGGTAGAACATTTGGTTTTGCAGCGCATGCCGGGCACCAAAGACAGCGGCGAAAACATCCGCATTGCCCGCCTTATTCGCCACCGCGGCCTCACGACCCGGCTGGAGAAAAACTCCATCATTGCCTCAGGCGCCGTTGATTTGTTTATTTCCGGAAAAAGACGAACCATGGCCTGCGGCGCGCTGATCGGCGTGCATTCCTGGAGTATCGGGAAATTTGTCAGCCCGAAAGATTTGGGCCGCGACGATGCCCAATATCGTCATGAAAAATTCCTCACCGATATGGGCATTGATCCGGCCTTTTATGTCTTTACGCGCGAAGCTGCTGAGCCCGAACGGATGCATTATATGAGCGCAGATGAAATCGCGCGCTACGGGCTTTTGACCGAGCCTTCCGATTGCGCATAGCCACTACGCGCAAATGTCGCTGGTCTTTTTTAGGATTTATGGCGTATAAGGCTGAGCTATGACCAAAGAGACACCTAAAAAACCTGTTCTGGCCGCTGTTCCCGGACATGCCAAACCCTCCCGCGAAGCCGCTATGGAGGCCGTGCGCACGCTGATTGCCTGGGCCGGCGACAATCCCGCCCGTGAAGGCCTCAAAGATACGCCTAAGCGCGTCGTAGACGCCTATAAGGAGTGGTTTAGGGGGTATGACATGGATCCGGACGAAGTCCTGTCCCGCGTCTTTGAGGACGTATCAGGCTATGATGACATGGTCATCCTTCGGGAGATCGATGTGGAAAGCCATTGTGAGCATCATATCGCGCCGTTTATCGGCAAAGCCTATGTGGCCTATATGCCGACCGATAAAGTGGTCGGGATCTCCAAAATCGTCAAAGTCGTCGAGATTTTCGCCAAACGTCTTCAAACCCAAGAGACCATGACGGCGCAAATCGCTAAGGCCATTGATGAGTCCCTGCGCCCGCGCGGCACGGCGGTTATGATTGACGCCAAGCATGAATGTATGACCACGCGCGGCGTTCATCACCCGGATGTCTCGACCGTGACGACCCAGTTCACCGGCGAATTTAAAACCAATCCGGCCCTGCAGGAACGGTTTATTCGGATGATTGGCCGCGGGCGCTAAGCTCAGGCCCGACTATTTCGATTTTATTGGTATAGACAATGCCGGAATAGCCTTCCGGGATACGATCTATGTCGCGCTGTTGATCAATGCCGCCGGCTAAATGACTTCCCAGATCACCGGCGAGCATTGAGCGGCTGCCCACGGCGTTGAGCCGTTTTTCAAATCTGTGCGGCCAGCCCCAGGCCAGCCGGCGCAAATTCGCCGGGACATAGACATAAATGTTATGACAGTCTTTCGGGACATATCCGCTCCAGCCTAAAAACAAATAGGATTTCAGGCAGGATTTTGTCGCTTTGCGGGAAACATAGATCTTGTCAGGCCGCGCCGTTTTTAAGATGTCCAAAGGATCGGGATGAGCAACAAAACTCAGATTTGTCCAGTGATCTTCGGGGATATAATTCAATAATGCACGGGCTTCTTTTTTTGAACGGCTTTTAATATTTACGAGGAATTTTGTCTCCGGAAACCTTGTCAAAACTTCGCGCAATGTGGGCATTTCCCCTGCCGGCCGGCCGCGCAAAGGATAAGTCTCGCCGCCGTCAGATGTATATCCATATCCGATATCAAGCGACTGCAAATAAGCCCGATCATGATCGCGGGTACGTCCCGTCCCGTTGGTCCGGCAATCCAAAGTCCAGTCGTGAAAGACAACAAATTCTCCGTCCGTTGTCGGATGAATATCGAGCTCGATTAAGTCTGCGCCGTAAGATTTGGCCGCATCCATACTCTCAAGGGTGTTTTCCAGAAATGAATGGGTGAGCGGATCTATGCGCTCCGCCGTACAGGTCTCATTGTCCAAATCCCGGCGGTGATAGGTCTGATGGACTCCCCGGTGAGCCAGGATGGACAGCTCGCCATCCGCAGGCCCGGCGATCCAAGACGCATTGTTCAGATAAACAAGGCCGAACAAAAGAATAAAAAACCAAATGACTTTACGGCGCCGCATAAGCTCCTCCCTTTTGGAAGGAAACTAGCGTGCATTGTGACCAAATTATGGTTCTCAGAAGGTTATTTTAAAAAGATCATCCGGTACCGGCGAGACAGACGATGTTCGGATTTTCGGCACATTAGAAGCCATTTGCGCATCATCCCTCCCTTCCCTCTGTTTGCATTTCTGACAGGTGGCCGAAAGGCCGGGGTGACATGGTTATTGCGCATAAATGTCCTTCGTAATGTTTGCCTCCTTTGCGTATGAAAACGACATGACGTTTTCTAAACAGTACAACGAATCTTGTATGAAACAGGGTTAACAAGCCGTTAAGCAAACGCAAGACACAAAAAAACCGCGGTCAAGCCGCGGTCTTTTTATTCAAAATTCAGTCAGAACCTAAGCGGCTTCGGCCTTTTTCTTAACGACGGCCTTTTTAATCTTCTTGGCCTTATCCGTCAGCTTGGCATTTTTGGTGCCCATCAAAAATCCGTCCAAACCGCCTTTAAAGTCAACGGTCCGCAGAGTTTTCGCGGCAATGCGCATTTTAAATGTTTGGCCCAAAGCGTCAGACGCCAGAGATACATTACAAAGGTTCACATCAAAACGACGCTTAGTTTTGATATTGGAGTGAGACACATTATGACCTGACATAGGGCCTGTGTTTAATAGATCGCAACGACGTGCCATTTTATCACCTGTCTTCATCAAAAAAGGCCCGCAGACGGCGGGCGCACATAATTTGCGCGGCAATTACAGACAATAGCCCCTGTCGTCAAGCCTATTTCGCCCGGATAATATGACTGATTTGTCATGAAAAAACATGATTTCATTCATATTCTGTGGGGATAGCAATCTCTATATTGTAATTGCAATTAAAACGCCGGAGACGAAAATGAAACGATTCCTTTTGGGAACAGCCGCTTTACTGACATTGGCAATGTCAGCCGCTGCTGAGAAACCCAATGAAAAGCCGAACCTTTATCCGGATAATCGTTACGTCGCGCCCATCGCGCCGCAGCCCGGCGAAACCGCGTTTAATTTTAAACTCAGCGGCTATGTTTTCGGCATTAAAATGATCAAAGCGCGCTATAAAGGCGTCTTTGATGATCAAAATTACAGTGTCTATTCCGACCTGAAAACCTCCGGTTTGGGCGCGATGCTGAAAAAGCTGAGAATATGGGCCACCACAGAAGGCACTTATGACGGACTGGGCGTCTATCCGGTGGATCACACTCAGCAAAATTTGGACAAGAAAAGCCGGCGCGTGGAAATGGATTATGATTACGGCCAAAACAAAGTGGCTGTCTCCGTGGTTCCGCCAAACGGGTCTCAGGGGATCCCGCCGGCCTCGCCTAAAGAACGGTTCGAAAGTGATGACGTTATTTCGGCCATTTTAAAAATGATGCTCACCGGCCATGGTGTTCAGGGCGAAGTCTGCAAAGACACGGTCAAAGTGTTTGACAGTAAACAGCACTATAATCTGCGCATGGAACATGCCGGGAATACGACCTATAAATATGAAGGCGATAAATATCAGGCCGTTAAATGTCACGTCTATTACGAGCCGGTATCCGGCTTTGATCCTGAGGATTTGCCTGACACGGAAGAAGGCGGAACGCCGGTGGTTGTCTACTTCATCAACCGGCCGGAATACGGCATTCAAATGCCGGTAAAATTCACCTATAAAATCAGCGGTTTCAAAGCCGTCATCAAAGTGAAAGACGCCAAACTCATAAAAGGTTGAAACCGGCCTTGAGCCTTATGGGGGAATCCCCCATAGGAAGTCATGGCACAAAATTATGACTCCGCCATTTTAAAGGCCGTTCTGGCCCCGACAAACACCGGTAAAACCCATTATGCGGTCGAACGTATGCTGGCCCGTGAGAGCGGGGTTATCGGCCTGCCACTGCGCCTGCTCGCCAGAGAGATTTACGATAAGATCTGCGCCGTCAAAGATCCGAGACTATGCGCGCTTATTACCGGCGAAGAAAAAATTGTGCCGCCCGGCGCGCAATATTTCGTCTGCACGGTAGAGGCCATGCCCATTTCCAGACGCTTCGCCTTTCTGGCCGTCGATGAGGTCCAGCTGATGGCCCACCCCGAGCGCGGCCATATTTTTACGGACCGCGTCCTCCATGCCCGCGGTTATGAAGAGACTTTGTTTTTAGGCGCCGAAACAGCGCGGCCTCTATTGGCTGATCTCTTGCCTGATCTGAGATTTGAAACCCGCGAACGATTTTCAACCCTGTCCTATAGCGGGCCGCGTAAGATTACCCGCCTGCCCAAACGATCCGTGGTTGTCGCCTTCTCCGCCCCTGAAGTTTACGCCATCGCCGAACTTATCCGCAGATTTCGCGGCGGCGC
>CALJNJ010000179.1 GCA_937981945.1 uncultured Caulobacterales bacterium
GCCCAAAAAGGCGAAGACCTCAAAGGCGTTCCGGTCGTCATCTTGATTGACGGCGCATCGGCATCGGCTTCTGAAATTGTCGCAGGCGCGATCCAGGATCGCGGACGAGGCTTGATTGTTGGCATGACGTCATTCGGAAAAGGATCCGTTCAATCGGTGATCCCGCTGAGAGGCGGTCGTGACGGTGCCCTTCGGATGACGACACAGCGTTACTACACGCCCGAAGGCCGCTCCATTCAAGGCACCGGCATTGATCCCGATATTGCGATCGCGGCCAAACCTGATGACGGCAAAGGCAATAAGTCCTTTAGCGAGTCAGACCTGCCCAACTCCATCGCCAATGAACTGGATAATGAGGATAGCGAAGCTGAAATTTCCGTCGAATTTCCGCCGGAAGGATTTACGGTCGAAGACGACTATCAGTTACAGCGCGCCATTCAAATTTTGAAAAGCCAGGATTACGCCTCAAAACTTGCCGCGGCTCGGGAAGGCTAAAAATACATGGGAAAAACCACCCGTTTTTTAACTGTCTCCGCGGTCGCTCTTATGGCGCCGATTTCCGTGGCCCTATCGGATAACTCCAATGATGCCGAAACGCTCAGACAAATGGAATTGTTCGCAGAAGTCTTTACGATCGTTCGCGACGGCTATGTTGAGGACATCGAAGACAGTGAGTTGATGGAAGGCGCCATTAACGGCGCGCTGGATACGCTGGACCCTCATTCCTCCTACGTTCCGAAAGAAGATCACGCCAAGCGTCAAAAGTCAGCGCGCCGTGAATATGGCGGGCTTGGCATTGAAGTCGTCATGGAAGACGAGCTCGTCAAAGTGAATTATGTGATCCCCGGCGGACCGGCAGATAAATCCGGTCTGAAGCGCGGCGATCTTATCACCGCCGTCGAAGGCGATCAGGTCAAAGGGAAAACCCTGAGCGAAGCTGTTGACGGTATGCGCGGTTTAGCCGGTGATCCTATTACGATTACGGTGAAATCGACCAATAATGTCATTCGCGATGTGGTGGTCGTTCGAGAAACGGTTTCGGGCCGAGCCGTGCGTCACCGGATCGAAGAAGGTCTGGGCTATATTTACATTGAAAGCTTTAATCACCCGCGTCTTGATCGCGACGTGAAATCAGCACTTGAGGAATTAAAATCAGAGCTGGGCGGATCTTTGCCGGGTCTCATTATTGACGTCCGCAGCAATCCGGGCGGGCGGGTCGACCAAGTCGTGAAAGTGACATCCAACTTTTTGGACGGCGGAGAGGTTTTCTCTTCGCGCGGACGGGAAGCTTCGGATACACAGCGCTATCATGCGGATGATGGCGAGTTATTTCCAAATGTTCCGATCATTGTGCTGATCAATAGCCAATCAGCATCGGCCGCAGAAATCATCGCCGGCGCTTTGCAGGATCGAAACCGCGCCTTAGTTTTAGGCCGCAGGTCCTTCGGTAAAGGCTCTGTGCAATCAATCATGCAGGTGTCTGAAGGCGGCGCGCTTCGCTTGACCACGGAACGCTATTTTACACCCTCCGGCAATTCCATACAAAGCCGCGGGATCATGCCTGATATATTGGTCGCCGGCCGCGTCGATTCCGAAGAAACCAGAAAGCGATTCCGTGAATCGGATTTGGAAAACGCATTGGCCAATCCGGACGATATGAAAATCGATGAAGACTATGACAAGATGGAATTCCCGCCCGAAGATTGGCCTGACGGTGAGGATTTTCAATTGTCAAAAGCTGTCGAAATGCTGAAAACGCCGGACTATAAATCCAAACTTGCTCAAAAGAACCGTTTAGGTCAGC
This sequence comes from uncultured Caulobacterales bacterium, assembly GCA_937981945.1. Classification (GTDB taxonomy): domain Bacteria; phylum Pseudomonadota; class Alphaproteobacteria; order Caulobacterales; family Maricaulaceae; genus JACOMS01. The sequence goes on from CALJNJ010000179.1 coordinate 1,805, forward strand.
GCTAAAGCACAGCCTTTACGCGTCGTTAGGAACTCGGCAGGTAAATTAGGCGAAATCGAATCAGGCACTATGACCGACACGGAACTAAAATTAACAGACGTCTATCAGAAAGACTCGGCAACTTTCATCCGCCGCCGGCAGACAAAGCTGCCGTCTGTCAGACGGCATTTGCTCAATTCTGTCATCGTTCTTGGCATGTTTGCAGGCGGCATCGGATTGGGTCTGAAAATCGTCGGCAATCCCGGAGATGCAGTCGCCACCGGTGAAATTGGTATTGATCCGGCTCCTCTTCCTGCCGCCGCTGACAGTTTGGACGGTAACGGAACGGTTTTGCCGGATCTGTTAGGCAGTGATGTTCCGCAAGGTACAAACCCAACCGAAGGGTTGGACGCGCTCGGGAATCCGATCAACCCGAACGAATTAGCAGGATCCGAAACCGTCACCGAACCGGTTCGCGAAATCATCGCGCCCATGCAGCCTCAACCGCAATCTTCAGGTCCCCGTACCATTTTGATCGACGGCGAACCCATTGGCGGCGCAGGGTTCCCGAGCGCAGCCCTGCCCCGCGCGCCTTTTGCGGACATTACCCGCAGCAGCCCATATGGACGCGTGCCGATAACTTCCCCGACCGGCAAAAGAGCCGTCTCGGAATATGCCAGACCGTTTTCACCGGCCGCCGGCAAACAACAAGTCGCCATTATTATTGGCGGGCTGGGCATTGATCGCAATTTAACGCGGCGCATTATCAATGAGACGCCGCCTGAAGTTACACTTTCATTTGCGGCCCACGCCAACGGTCTTCAGACATTTATTCACCAAGCCCGCGACCGCGGTCATGAAGTGATGATCGAACTTCCCATGGAAGGGAATAATTTTAATCCGGCTGAGCCCGGGGCTGACCGCGCTTTGAAAGCAGATGTGGGCGCCGCCATGAACATTCGTAATCTGGATTGGCTCATGAGCCGCGCTCAAGGATTTTTCGCCGTCACAAATTACAGCGGTGATAAAATCGTCGCCCGAGGCGATGCCATGTCGCCGGTACTGGCCCATTTGGGCGATTCAGGTCTGGGATTTATTTATGACGGATCGTCTCAAGCTCATTCCATGCCGTCACTGGCGGCTTCTTCTAATTTGCCGTTCAAACAAGCCTATACCATCATCGATGAGAACAATGATATGGGGCTGATTATGTCCGAGCTCGACAGTCTGTCCGCCGCATCTCAAAGCGGGTCGCCCCAAATTGGCATTGGTTTTGCCCTGCCCGAAACACTTATCTCTGTCAAAAATTGGGCTAAAGTGCTCGACAGCAAAGGTATGGAGTTGGCTCCGGCCTCTTACGTTCTTAATCGCTAGTGCCCGGTCAAATTCGAAATCCAAAATTATTCAGGCCTTGCACCGGTGTTGTTATTTTCAACCCGGACGGCTTGGTTTGGCTGGGCAAACGCGCGGGTCAGACCGGCGATTATGTTTGGCAATTTCCCCAAGGCGGAATTGATGCGGGCGAAACCCCTGAATATGCGGCGATCCGGGAAACCGAAGAAGAGACGGGAATATCCGTTCAGCATTTAGCGCCGCTCGGTAAAATCTCTGAAGAACTCTATTATGAATACCCGGAAAATGTCCGGGTCACGCCGCGAACAAAATTATGGTCGGGGCAGCGCCAAAGCTGGTATGCCTTTCGATTTACAGGGTCAAAGACCGACGTAAATTTAAACGCCCATGAGCCGCCCGAGTTTTCTGACTGGCGATGGGGTAAACTTTCGGAAACACCGAACCTTATCGTCCCCTTTAAACGTCCCGTCTATGAACGGCTGGCAAGCGAATTTGAACACTTTGCAAAGCCGCTAAACTAGCTTAAGCCGCGCCTATGCGGGAGACAGCCACATCCATACGCGCCATAAGCTTTGTGCTTATCGCCGTCATGATAAATGCCATTGGCTTTGGTATTATCATACCTGTGCTGCCGGACCTTGTCCGAGAGTTAATCCCGGACCTACCGGAGCATAAACTGGGCCGCTATATGGGCGGCATGACGCTGATCTTTGCGATCATGCAGTTTATTTGCATGCCTATCATCGGTGCTTTATCTGATCGATTTGGCCGGCGTCCCGTTATGCTGATGTCTTTATTTGGTCTGGCCATAGATTATTTTATTATGGCCTTTGCGCCCGTTATTGCCGTCGTATTTATCGGCCGCGCCGTCGCCGGGGCCTTTGGCGCGACTTTTTCCACAGCCAATGCTTATATGGCAGATGTCAGCCCGCCTGATAAACGAGCTCAAAACTTTGCCCTCGTCGGCGCCGCTTTTGGCGTTGGTTTTATGTTGGGGCCCGCCATCGGAGGTATATTAGGGGATCCCGATAAATTCCTCGGAGAACTTGCCAGTCCCCGCCTGCCTTTTATTGTTGCCGGAATCCTGTCACTTCTCAATGTCGCCTTTGGCTTACTGGTTTTGCCGGAAACTCTAAAACCTGAAAACCGCCGTGAGTTTAAGTGGTCCAGAGCCAACCCCTGGGGCGCACTTCAATCGCTGCGTAATATTAAAAACGCCAAAGGTCTCATTTTCATTCTTTTCGTCTTGGCAGCGGCGCACACCGTTTACCCGACGACCTATACAATCTCGACGCAAGTCAAACTCGACTGGACAGCCGGTGATGTTGGGTTGTCTTTGCTGGCCTTTGGAATTGCGAGCTTTCTGGTTCAAGGCCTCTTGATCAGAGTCATTCTGCCTAAAACCGGTCTGTTTTGGGCCGGCATTATCGGCATGCTCGCCGCCATAACGGCTTATCTTGGCATGGGTCTGGCGACCAAAGGCTGGGTCATCTACGCCATGGGGCCTTTTGCGGCATTGGCCGGTTTCTATAATCCTGCCCTCAATAATATGATGTCGAGCCGGGTTTCAGACAGCGAACAAGGCGAACTGCAAGGCGCTATCGGCGCCGCGCAAGGGCTGGCCCTAATAGCAGGTCCGCTGATCATGGCACCGGCGTTTGAAATATTCGCCCGGGAAGGCACGTCCTATTATCAACCCGGCGCACCCTTCATGGCGGCATTTTTATTGTCTGTACTCGCGCTGTTCTCCTTCTTTCTTGTGACGAATAAAGAAGACCGCGTGAGAACGCTCCCGACCGAGCAAGACAGCCAATAAAAACCGGGCACATGGCCCGGCTAATTTCAACATAGATTTAGTGACGGTTTATCCCGCGATTAAAGCCGTCAATCCGTCGATATTTTGCTGCGCCAACAGAGCTGCCTCGCCGTCTAATTTGGCAATAGCTGCAGTGGCGGCCTCGAGGCTTTCCTTCAACTCATCTTTATTCAAATCTGCAAAAGGCACAGCCTTTTCAGATAAAACAATGAGGCCCTCAGGAGTCACATCTGCAAATCCGCCTTGAACGAAATATTGAGTTTCGCCCTCATTATAAATGGTGAGCACACCGGTTCGGATCGCCGCCATGAGCGGAGAATGATCCGGGAAAATACCCAAATCACCTTC
>CALJNJ010000180.1 GCA_937981945.1 uncultured Caulobacterales bacterium
AGATCGCTCTGGGAAGCGGCGGAATTTCCGGAAAAGGCTATATGAAGGGCACGCAGAGGCAGTTGGAATATGTCCCTGAAAACCGAACTGACTTTATTTTTACGGTTATAGGCGAAGAGCTCGGACTTATCGGCGGATTGGTCACGATGGGGCTCTACATCATGTTGATAGGCCTTTGTGTTTGGATGGCTTCCCAATGTCGCCACATGTTTTCGCGCCTGATGATTTTAGGACTCACATCAACTTTTGCGCTCTATGTTTTCATTAATTTGGCCATGGTCATGGGCTTGGCACCTGTGGTCGGCGTGCCGTTACCGCTCATCTCTTACGGAGGAACGGTTATATTGGCGGTCATGACCGGATTTGGGCTTATGCTGTCGGCTCATCTATATCGTCAAAGCGAACTTCCAAAGGGCGGACGTTAGAATATTATTCCCCAAATTTGGCGGGGTTTAACTTGACTGTGCTTCGTCTTTGTCCTGTAAAGGCAGAAAATAACTAACTGAATTAGGGGGTTGTCATGGCAGCTGCGGGAACGGCGCAATGGTCATCAAGATTTGCATTTATTATGGCGGCAGTCGGGTCCTCCGTCGGACTGGGAAACCTCTGGCGTTTTTCGGCTGAAGCGGGAACCAATGGCGGCGGCGCTTTCATTGTTATTTACCTGTTATGTATCCTATTTGTCGGCCTGCCGGTTTTAATGAGTGAATACATTATCGGTCGTTCGGGGCAGGCTGCCTCCGCTGTTTACAGTATGAACGATTTGTCCGACCGAAGCGCGGTCTCCAGAGGATGGAGTTCCGCCGCTTGGCTTGGGATGATCGCATCGTTTTTAATTGTCAGCTTTTACTGCGTCGTTGCGGCTTGGGTCATGGCCTACATTCCCAAGTTCTTGACGGGCGCGTTTGACGGGCAGTCGCCGGATCAAATTGCCGGTCAGTTTGGTGAACTGGTCTCAACACCCACAAAAGTTCTTCCGTATTTTCTGGTTTTTGGTGCTTTGACCGCGTTTTTGGTTTCGCGCGGTGTAAACAAAGGTATTGAGGTTGCGGCAAAATATTTGATGCCGGTATTCTTTATTCTGCTGATCGGGCTGGCGGGCTACGCGATCGTTTCCAGCAGCGCATCCGGCGGTGCACAACAAGCGTTTAATTTCCTATTCAAACCTGATTTTAGTAAAATTACACCGGCCGTCGCAAATAGCGCTCTGGGGCAGGCATGTTTCTCCTTGGGAATCGGCAACGCCATTATGATCACATACGGCTCTTACCTGCCCAGATCCGTCAGTATACCCAAAGCGGCTGTCACTGTCGGGCTAACTGATACAATGGTGGCTATGATTGCCGGATTTGCAATATTTCCAATCGTATTTGCCAATGGGCTGGACTTTGACGCAGGTGCCGGGATCTTCTTCCAAACCCTTCCGACAGCTCTGGCGAATGCGCCCGGCGGTAACATGGTTGGGGCTGCGTTCTTCTTCTTAGCGTTTTTTGCGGCGATTACGTCCTCTATTTCACTACTGGAACCCAGCGTAGCTTGGGTGGCAGATCGGTTTAAGATGACCAAATCAAAAGCCGCTTGGACAACCGGTGCGGCTGTGGTTCTATTGGGCTTCGGGTCTGTGTTCAGTCAGGATTTCTTTGACTTTATCGATACAGGCTTAGTCGGGCCGGTAATCGCGCCATTGTCTGCTTTGCTGGTTGTAATGTTTACGGGCTGGCGGCTGAATAAAGAAATTCTCGACCAAGAATTAGGCGGCGAGGGCGAAGCCTTGGGACGTTTCCTCTTGATATTTGTGAAATGGATTGCGCCGATATTTGTCGGGGCCGTTCTGATTAGCGGAACTTATGCCAGATGGATCGCCCCTTTGCTAAACGGCGGCTCATAGTCTGAAACATTAAATCATCGTCATTTCTGCATCAGGGTCTTGCTGAAAACTTAAATTTCAGTAAGACCTCTGCAGGGTTCACAGTTAGTTCAGTATTGTGGTTTATAAGGGCTGAACTCTGAAAGATAATTGGGGTAAGTATGAAAGCCGCGAAAGCGTTATTATTGGTTGGGTGTGTTTCGTTTGCAGGTTGTGCGACTGTAAACATGGCTGATCTGGAGTCGTCCGCACAAATGGCTTCAAAGACATCTTCTGACAATGTTGTTGTTAAGGCCTCCGAGCAACTCCAAACCCGATTTAAAGCTGAGGGCTGGGTAGAACCGGCCTCCATGCAGATGAAACAAGCCGCTTCCATATTGCTCAAAGGACGGGACAAGACGCCTTTTTTGACCGCCGCAGAAAAATATGCGACAGCTGCAACGACCATGTCTCTGAAAACGGATATTATGACGGCCACGGATTTAGCCGGTCAAACGCTGAAAGCGGCTGACGTTTATCTGCAATATGCTGACGAAACAGCGAATTTGTCCGCCGACTTACGCAGCTTGGAACAAGCGCTCCTGACATGCCGAAGCGCCGAGAATACCTTCAAATTTACATCTGATGCAAAATCTGCCGATGTTGATACGGAACTGACCCAAATGTCAGTAACTCTGTCCGCTCTGCAAACCACGACTGATAATTATGGTGACTTGGTCCGCGGTGAGATAATCACAGGCGCGCCCGTTAACTAACCCCAGAGCGCTTGGCCGGGCGGCAATAATACTTCTCCGTTATATTTTATGGGATTTGGGACGTCTTCGCTCAGAAGCAGCGGACCGTCCAAGTCGATATAATCTGCAAAACTTTCTAAAACTGTCATCGGAGCCATGGCCAGCGACGATCCGACCATGCAGCCGGCCATCACCTCAAAGCCCATAATCCGCGCTTGGCGCATGGTTTTAAGCGCTTCGGTCAGCCCCCCGGTTTTATCCAGTTTGACGTTCACGGCGCGGTAGCCCGCAAGCCGCAGCTTCTCCAAATCCTGTGAAGTATGCAGGCTCTCATCCGCGCAAATTTTAGGGCCGGCTTCGCTGAAAAGCCCCATTAAATCCGTTCCTGCCGCATAGGGCTGTTCAACTAGCGCAATATTGGCCGCTAAGCTTATCCCACAAAGCTTTTCGAGTCCGTTCGGTGTCAGGGCTTCATTGGCATCGACAATAAGCTGAGCGTCAGGGCGCGCGTTCAAAATCGCCTCGCACGCCGTAATCCCGTCATTTCCGCCAATCTTGACCTTTAAAATCGAAAATACGGCGGCGTCCACAGCTGCAGCCGCCATTTTTGACGGCGTATCGATGGATAGAGTGAAAGCTGTTTTTCGCGCGCTCGGGACGGGTAGGTCCAAAAGCTCACTGATGGGTTTCCCTGATTTTTTAGCCGCCAAATCCCATAGGGCGCAATCCAGAGCATTGCGCGCCGCGCCGGCGGGCATTCTTATCTGCAACTCTTCGATTGATAAGCCGCCTTCGATTTCGCTGCGGATATCTTCTATTTGAGCTGAAACAGTTTCCGGTGTTTCATTGTAGCGGGCATATGGCCTGCATTCAGATCGGCCAATGGCGCCGGCTTCGGAAATGCTGACCTGAACAACGGGAAAGGCGGAGAGGGCGCTGCGGGAAATTCGAAATTCTCCCTTTGCCGGCCAAAGGATGGTTTCATATGACAGAGTTCTCAATTTCATAAACCGTGACTTGACCCTTACGCCTATCCCCGTCAACTTAGCATTATGGATCAGGCGTCCCTAACAGATTCCGGCACACAGTGTGACTTTTCTCTTTTGGTCGACGGATTGACCTTAAGGCTGACGGCTATTGGTGAGTGGACATTGTCCACTGTCGGAAACATCGATCAAAGATTGCGGGACGCGGTCGCACCTTTGGAGTATGAAGACGTTGACTTTGATTTTGAAGGGGTGACGGAGCTGGATACGGCCGGAGCTTATATTCTTGCCCGCGCAATCAGATGCACACCTGATATCTGTTTTCCCTTCAATTTGAGCGGAGGAAGCCGCGGGCAACAAGTTCTGATGAGAGCGGCTGCGGACGCCTCTATGGGACGGGCACCAAAACAGAGCCGGCAGTGGTATGACACCTTGGTGCGCATGGGCGAGGCAACTGAGAGGTTTTTCGAAGAAGCTTTTGATACCTTTGCATTTTTTGGACAATTCATCAGTATTTTCTTTCGTCAACTTCTGACGCCCCATACCATCAGATGGAAGTCTGTGGTGGCGCATATCGAAGACGTTGGATTGAACGCGGCGCCCATTATTATGACGTTGAGTTTCTTTGTCGGCGCGGTCATTGCTTATATGGGAGCCAATATTTTGGCCTCACTTGGATTTCAGGTCTTTATGGTCGAGCTGATAGGCATTTCGGTCCTGCGAGAATTTGCCGTGATTATTACAGCCATCTTACTGGCCGGCAGATCGGACTCTGCCTTTACCGCGCAAATTGGCGCCATGAAAATGCGCCAAGAAATCGACGCGATGCAAGTCATTGGGCTGGACCGTTTTGAGACCTTAGTGATTCCAAGAGCAATCGCCTGTATTGTATCAGCACCTGTTCTCACCTTTTTGGCCATGATTGCCGGAATGGGCGGCGGGCTGATGGTCGCTTGGTTTGTGGTCGACGGCGTTTCGCCAACCCTGTTTTTTCAGCGAATGCGCGAAACGGTAGAGATCAGGCATTTTTGGGTTGGGCTGGCGAAAGCGCCTGTTTTCGCTTTGATTATCGCAGTGATTGGATGCCGGCAAGGACTCGCCGTGACCGGCAGCGTTGAATCTTTAGGGACGCGGACGACCAAAAGCGTGGTCCAGGCTATTTTCTGCGTGATCGCCGTGGATGCCATGTTCGCGCTTGTGCTTTACGAGATGGGTGTGTGATGGAAATTGATCGCAATTTGCCGCCCGTTGAAGCCAGAGATCTCAAGTCGCAATTCGGCGAGAATGTCATTCATGAGCATTTGAACTTTCGTTTGGAACCGGGCGAAATCATCGGTGTCGTCGGAGGATCGGGCTCCGGAAAAACAGTTCTGATGAACACGCTTCTGGGTTTGAAAGAACCTGACGGAGGCGACGTATATTACTTTGGCTATAACCGCTCGGAATTATCCTTTGATCAGAGGCAATCCATCAACAATCAAATGGGCGTTCTGTTTCAGGGCGGCGCCTTGTTCTCGTCGATGACGGTTCGACAGAACATTATGTTGCCCCTGAAAGAACATACGGATTTACCTTTGCCGCTAATGCGGGAATTGGCGGACATGAAGATCCACATGGTCGGCTTGCCGGCTCACGCTGCTACTCTATATCCGTCTGATTTGTCAGGCGGTATGAAAAAACGCGCCGGTCTTGCCAGATCACTGGCTTTGGATCCGAAATTATTGTTTTTGGATGAGCCTACAGCCGGTTTGGACCCGATAGGCGCGTCAGCTTTTGACCGATTGATATTGGACTTACGTGAGGCCATGAACCTGACGGTTTTACTCATCACCCATGATCTCGACACGCTGTTTACGACCTGCGACCGTGTGGCAGTTTTGGTTGATAAACATATTGCGATTGCTGATACTTTACCTAAAGTAATGGAATATAATCACCCCTGGGTTCAGGAGTATTTCGGGGGACCAAGAGCGAGAGCGGCACTGGAGGCCGGAAACGGATAATGGAAAACAAGGCACATTACGCGCTGATCGGCACGTTTGTCCTGTTGGCTTTACTGGCCATGGTGACATTTGTGACATGGCTCTCAGGTCGACAGACTGATCGGGAGCTTGACGAGTTTACGGTTGAGTTCAGTGGCCCTGTCCGTGGTTTAACCCGAGGCAGTGAGGTCAGGCTAAACGGTTTAAGTGTCGGTGAAGTGTCCAATCTCAGTTTCGATTCTGAAGATCCCAATAAAGTGTTGGTCAAGGTTCAGGTGATCGACGGGACGCCGGTTTTTAAGGACGGGTTTGCCCAATTGGAGCCGCAAGGTTTGACAGGGCTAAACTATATCCAAATCAATCCGGGGACCACATCGACCGGGCGAATTGAGTCTACGACCTTTATTCCCGGTAAAATGAGTCAGTTTGATAATTTCTTGGTCGGCGGTGAGAACATTATCGAAGGCGCCACCAGCGCCATTCGGCGGATCAATGTTCTAATGAGTGAAGATGCAATCAATGATTTTCACGGGATTTTGGATAATTTGAATCAGATAACGTCTAATCTCACCGATGTTGATGTGGACGCAGAATTGCTCGAAGATGTTCTCAAAGCTGTTGAGCAAGCGGCAAAGGATACATCGGTCGCGGCTCTGAAAATTGAGACCTCTGCCATTGATTTTGACAATATGATGAAATCTGAGGTTGGGCCGCTATTTAATAAGGCTAACGGCACAATCGGACAACTGAGTACAACCCTTGAAAATTACTCAACTTTGG
>CALJNJ010000181.1 GCA_937981945.1 uncultured Caulobacterales bacterium
CGCAAATCGTAGCCCGAGAACTGGGCGTCAACTTCCGCGCGACATCAGGCCCGATTATTTCCAAAGCCGGGGATTTAGCAGCGCTCCTGACCAATTTGGAACCAAGGGATGTATTGTTCATAGATGAAATCCACCGGCTGAGCCCGACTGTTGAAGAAGTGCTTTACCCGGCCATGGAAGATTTTGAACTTGATCTTATTATCGGTGAGGGCCCGGCAGCCCGTTCCATTAAAATTGATCTGGCGCCGTTCACACTAATTGGCGCGACAACCAGAGCCGGACTTTTGGCCACGCCGCTCCGAGACCGATTTGGCATCCCTGTTCGCCTGGAGTTTTATTCGCCGGATGAACTGGCCAAAATTGTTCTTAAAAATGCCGGTAAACTCGACATGCACATGACGGCAGACGGCGCGCGCGAGATTGCCCGCCGAGCACGCGGAACACCGAGAGTGGCGGGTCGATTGTTACGACGGGTACGGGACCTGACCGAGCATGTGGGCGAGATGACTGTGGATAAAAAAGCTGCCGATACAGCTTTGGTTCGATTGGGCGTCGACGACATTGGTCTGGATTCGCAGGATATGCGATATCTTCGGGCGCTGTGCGAAATGTTTGGCGGGGGTCCGGTTGGCGCTGACACTTTGGCAGCGGCTTTGTCTGAAGCTCGTGACGCTCTGGAAGATGTCATTGAGCCTTATTTGATCCAGCAAGGGTTTCTGCAGCGGACGCCCCGCGGACGCGTTGCCACGGCGCGCGCCTATGCGCATTTAGGATTAGCGGCCCCCGTTCAGCCTGCATCGCCGACCCTTTTCGATCGTGAGGAAGGGAATGGCTGAACAACCGACTATGGGCCGTTTTAGCGGACGGGAACATCATTTTCCCATTCGTGTCTTCTATGAAGATACAGACTTCACGGGCGTGGTTTATTACGCCAATTATTTACGGTTTTTTGAACGGGCACGTTCATCGTTTTTTCGTCTGGCAGGATTGGAGCATGCCGAGCTTTGGGACGGCGACGATCCCATGGCTTTCGTCATTCGAAAGATCAATCTGGATTACAAAAAACCGGCACGGATTGACGATCATCTGACAATTGTCACCACTTATGACAGTTTTAGAGGCGCACGTCTGATGGTGTCGCAGGCCGCCTATCGCGGGGATGAGCTTTTAGTGACGGCGGTTTCCGAGGCGGCGTCCATCACGCCTGAAGGCAGGCCAAAGCGCGCTCCAAAAGATATGATCGAAAAATTACGCCCGTTTCTGCTGGACGAATAGTTTTCAAATATCCGTTCGCTTCAAATATTTAAGAACACGGCCGGCTTCTTTTTCCCCGATTTTTGCACCTGTTCGCAGAACATTGATGGCCTCGTCAGGTTTACCACTTGCCAGAGCTGATTTCATAAGAGCGAGATCGTCAGGGTTCAAACGGTCGACATATTCCTGAGATTTCAGATCGTTCTGCTCTTGTGATGCCTTGAAAAAGACCTGGTAAAGATAGGTGGCGAGGAATCCGGCCAAAATGGCGAAGAATAAGGGAGAAACTAAAAAATCTTTCATAAGCGCCGCGATAAATCTTGATGTTAAACCATCGGCAAATTAGAGCCGTTTCATGACAAAAGATACTCTTTTCCTACTTCCGCCCGGTTTTGCCGATAATGATCGCCGCGAATATTGCCCGGAATGCGCCGAAATGAATGGACTGCTCTCTTGGTTCCCTGCCATTCGGGACAGTCTCGAGATCGTCCATGTGCCTATCGAAAAACCGCGCGGCAGTATGAGCGCGCTGTTAGGTGTGAAAAATCAAAATGCGCCGAGTTTGGTTTTAAACGCGGCCAGTCCGGATTTTGAAGATTGCGGGATCATGCGGTATCGGGGACAGCGCTTTATCAATAATGCGCGCGACATCGGAAAATATTACGCCGCCCGATTTGGAACGCCTTATCCGCGCGGCAGTTAAGGGTCGGTAGGCTTAGGCTTGTTTTCGGGTTCAATTTTATCCGGCAAGTCCGGAAGTTCCGGTGCTTCACGTTGCTGATCATTGCCGGCTCGTCTAAGATTGGTCAGCAATAATTTGCCGTATTCCTGCATTAAACGTTGGCGCCGTAATTTGTCTGTCCACCATTTTCCGGCCGGATCATAGGCTACCGGATAGGGTGTAATTCGCACACGTCCTGACAACGCGCCGATTTCAATTTCGGCTCTTGGCATGTGATAGGATGAGGTCACCAAAATTATATGCTCATAGCCCAGTGCTTTGAGCCAATTATGGGTTTCTCGGGCGTTGCCGATGGTATCCAGCGCTTTGTAATCAATATCGACGCAGCAAATTCCTTTTGCGTTCTGAATGGTCAAAAGTTCATAGACGTCCGCATCGGTCAATGCCTTGTTGACCCCCGAGATCAGAAGTCGTTCGCCGTGACCTTTGTCCAGTAATTGCCCGGCTGCAGCCAGCCTGTCTCCTCCTTTGCCGGTCCAGACCACAATGCCGTCAGCAACGGGCAAGGGAGAGGCCGGGACCATGTTTTCGACCTTGCTGACAAATTTCAAAAATCCGCCCAATAAAAAAACCGCGCACAAAACGATCAGGAACAAAATGAACCGAAGCCGAGCCCGCCGGCGGGATATTTTTTTCTCGAGGCTCACAATGCAGGTCTATGAGTTCTGACTGATTTACGTGCAGAGTAGCCGGCCGTAAATGCGCATACGGTCCCTAAAACAACTGACAATCCGATGAGCCTGAGAATATCTGAAAGCTGAAGGCTGATTTTAAGCCCGTCTGCATCCGTCGCTGCATTTTGCCAAATGGTGAACAAAGCTGCTGCCAATAATGCCAAAACCATACCGGTCATAGAGGCTTTGAACCCCAAGGATAAAAATCGTTTTACAAATAGATTACCCACAAATTTATCAGTGGCGCCAACCTGTCCGAGAACGCTGATAATATTTTGCCGCGCATTTAAAACCGAATGGGTCGCGAAACCTGAGATTGCCACTGTGGCGCCAATCATCAACAGAAGCATGAAGCCTAAGGCGAATTGCAATCGCCGCCATGTCCCCGCGAGATTTTTGGCGCGCCGGCTATGATCATCAAACTCCGCCGATATACCGGCTTTTGCAAATCCGGTTGCCAAAGCTTCAGGGTTCAGCCGGCTTTTATCAGTTTTAATCCGGATGAGTGCCGGGACTGTAATGTCATCCGGAAGATCAAGGCTGCCGATCCAAGGTGTAAGCAATTCCCGGTTCTGGGCATCCGTAAGTTTTTCAGCGGAAAGAATCCCCGGAGTCGTTTTCAAAATATCCAATGCTTTTGTGATTTGGGCGTCTTTTTCAACCGGATCTGCGGCGGTAATTTGAACCGTCGCAGAGCTGCGCAAATCTTCCTGCCACGCCGAACTTTGCCGCAGCCCCATGGTTGAAACAATCATGGTCACGGAGGCGAGAAAAGACATTATAACGATAATAACAAATAGCGGGCGTTCTTCGGATTGTCCCGGCGGTAAAATCGGAGTGGGCTTGTCGGTCACAGCGCGCTCCCTTTTTCCAGGCGCTTATCCCGAATGCGCAGCATGTCCGCGTCAATGCCGGAGACAAGGCTTGTATCATGGGTCGCGATTATGACGGTTGTGCCGTTACGGTTCATTTCCGTAAACAGCCGCAAAAGTTTCTGCCCCATTGCCGGATCTACATTACCGGTCGGTTCGTCGGCGATTAGGATATCGGGTTTGTTGATAACGGCTCTGGCGATCGCGACGCGCTGCACTTCGCCGCCAGAGAGCGTCGGCGGCAATATATCCAGTTTTTCACCCAAGCCCACCCATTGCAAAAGCTCTTTGGCGTCTTCCGTGAATTTTTGAACCGGCAAACCGGCGGCTCTGAGGGGCAGGGTGACATTTTCAAAAACGGTCAAATGGGGAATAAGAGCAAAATCCTGTGAGACAACTCCAATGCGGCGTTTTAAAGTCTGCCGGTCTGACCGGTCCATCGCCGTAACGTCTTTTCCAAACAGGCTGACCAGTCCGCGGGTTGGCGATAAAGCCATGTAAATGAGCTTTAAAAGCGACGATTTCCCGGCGCCTGATGCGCCCGTCAAAAAGGTGAATGATTTTTTCTCGAGAGCCAAATTAACATCGGAAAAAATCTCGGCCTCACGCCCATAGCGCATGCTGACCTTATCCAGACGAATCACAGGATTATATGTGCTCTCTTGTTCCACTAAGGATTACATAATAGATTTCGCGGAAATACCAACAACGAATCGGGAACAACATGCGACTCACCTGTCCGGAATGTGCCACGACTTATAATGCCAATGCCGATTCTATCGGTGAAAAGGGCCGAACCGTCCGCTGTTCCAAATGTGATACCACATGGTTTGTTTCAGCTGACCCTGACGTTATGGGCTTGCAGGATCAGGAAGTTGAGGAGCAGCGTTTTCGGGAGACGCCCGCCGAAGAACGTTTTGACCACGATAATGCGCGTTTCGCCAATGAGCCTGCCATGGGCGCTCATGTTCAAATTCGGGATATGGCCGACCAAAAAAGACGCAGCCGCCGTTTGATGGGAATATCTCTGGTTTGGATGATCACGCTGACGGCTTTAATTTTTGCGGCGCTTTTGGCTTACTCTTTCCGGCAATCCATAGTGGAACGATATCCGGCTGCGGCATCAATTTATCAGGCCTTCGGGATCAGCGTTAAATCATTAGGCCTGGATTTTGAAAGTCCCAAGACCAGAAATGTAGTTCTTGACGGGCAGCCGACTTTGGTAGTCAACGGGTTTGTCCGAAACAAAACGGCTGAACCGCGCGAAGTTCCCATGATCGAATTGTCAGTCGTCAATGCTGACGGGGACAAACTGGC
>CALJNJ010000182.1 GCA_937981945.1 uncultured Caulobacterales bacterium
ATGGCGGACCCGGCGCCGAACATTTTCAGGTAATTCTTCTAATTCTGAAAAATCTTCCGGTGATAATTGGCATAGATCATTGCGGCCCAAAAACGATTTGGCCACATCGCATTCTTCCTTGCGAATTTTGTAGCGGCCTTCGCTGAGTTGGCGAAAGCAGCCTGAGTGAATGACGGCCATGTGATGGTCATCCGGCAAATCTACCAGGTCAAATTTCAGAGATTGCGTATCCAGTGCCAAGGCCTGCCCGGGACGGGCTATGGCAACAGCCATCTGGTCCATTATACCGCAGGGCATACCGATATATTCGTTTTCCACGCGCCGGGCCAGAACCGCAATCTCCGTATCCGTTATCTCTGCGTTTGACAAAGCACGCGCGGCTTTCAAAATGCCGACGATAATGGCCGCGGAAGACGACAGTCCCGCACCGAAAGGCAGGGAGGTTTTCACGGCAATATCTGCGCCGCCCGTCATCAGCCCTTCTGCATTGGCCAATATGACGGCGCCGGCCGCATAATCCGACCAATCATCATTGGCGGTATCGGTCAGTTTGCGCTGCGCAATTGTGTCAAACTTGTCGGAGCGCACGCGAATTTGGTCGTCCTCGCGGGGTCTGACGGCGATATCCAAGCCCAGCCCAATGGCCGTGGGCAGGACCATGCCGCCATTATAATCCGTATGCTCCCCAATTAAATTGACCCGCCCCGGTGTGAACAAGACATGCGCCGGATTGCCTGCAAAGGCCGTCTCAAACAGGTTTTCTATCATTTACTGCGCTCTTAGTATTTCTGCGGCTTTGCCCGGCATAACGTCGACCGTAAACACGCCTGTCGATTGTTCGACGGATGCCAAATACTTCACACGGTCGGCAGACCTTAGCAGCGGATAAAATTTCGCCGTGAAATGAAAACTGTCTTCGTGGCCTGCCGGCGCTGCATGTAATGACATCATATAGGGGGTCGGTCTTTGGAAGAATTCATCATATCTTCGGGTCACGTCCCCCAGTAGATGGGCAAATTCATCCAGAGCGGTTTCATCAAACTCCCACGGACCGGCCATGCGGCGTCTCGGGGCGATCCAAACTTCGTATGGGAAGCGGGCATAGGGCGGGCAATAGGCCAGCATTTCGCCGGTGCCGGCGACCTTATAGCGCGGCTCGGCCTCCTTTAGGGCTTTTTCCAGATCATAGCCCTGCGCAAAAGCCTCAGCGGCTTTTAACTGCACATTTGGGATAAACGGAAAGGCGTAAATTTGACCATGGGGATGATGCAGGGTGACGCCGACTTCATCGCCGCGATTTTCAAACGGCAGGACGAATTTGTGTCCGGCGTCTGATAATGTTTCATATCTGTCATTCCACGCTGCAATTAAAAGACGGCGCTTGTCTTGCCCGATGGTCGATAAATTGCCGTGGGATTCGGGCCCGTAAATCACGACGTCACATCGCCCGTCAGCTCGGCCAATTTCAACTTTGGCGCAGTCTTTTGGCATGGGCGCCTCAGCATGCAGACTGGTGAATTTGTTTTCAAAGACGGCTAACTCGAAATCCGTAAACGGAATTTCCGTCGCAGGACCGCCCGGTTTGGACGGCGCTAAGGGATCATTGGCTTTGGATGGTTTGAACGTTCGGTTCTGCCGGTGTGGGGCATAAACATTCCATTCGCCCCGCAACGGATGATAGCGCAGCTCCCCGCCCTTTGCCACGTCGCCGCCGTCTTGCGGCAGGGGATCCTGTGCATGGGGTTCATAGCCGTAGAGGAATATATCGCGCCCGTCCTTTTTCTTGAACTGACGGCGATGAATTTCACGGCCTGAAACCTTAGGCGCGAGAATTGTTAATCTGTCTGCCACGAAACCCAAAAACTTCCTTATATGCCGTCGCCGGCAGGCTGATGTTCGAAAACGAACATTTTTCTAGCCTTACTCATGGAAAATGGCTAGTGTAAAATTCATTTTGTTAGAATTTCAGCTCCATAATAGGGGGTTTGGAGCTTTATACATTATAATTTAACATACAAAATAGGGGGCAGGTACTGTTGGGGAAAGCAAAGATATGAGCCAGTTCAGGCCGTCAAAACGGCAAACTTCTATTTTGGACATGGTCGAAAAATACGGCTTTGTTGCAACGGATGCCATGGTTACGGAATTTGACGTGACCCCGCAAACCATCAGGCGGGATTTGAACGAGCTGAGTCAGAACGGATTGCTGGCCAGATTTCACGGCGGTGCCGGCCAGGTTAAAAGCGCCGAGAACCCGCCTTATAAGGCACGATTACAGACAGGTGTTGAAGCCAAACGGAAAATTGCAGCCGTTACGGCCGAGCTCATTCCCAATGGGGCTTCCGTCTTCATGAGCACGGGTACAACCATTGAAACCATTGCGGAAGCCTTGTTAAACCACGAAAATTTGCATGTTTTGACCAATAATCTGCATGTTGCTCAGATTTTAAGTCAAAATGAGAGTTTTCAAATCCTCGTGTCCTGCGGCGAAGTTCGCCATCACGACGGCGGAATAGTCGGTTCAGCGTCTGAGGATTACATCTCTACCTTTCGTATGGATATTGGTATTGTCGGGATCAGCGGCATCGATGAGGAAGGTATATTGCTGGAATATAATCCGCATGAGGTGAAAACGGCTCGGACGATTTTGAAAAACTCCCAAAGAACAATCATGGTTGCGGACAGCCATAAATTCGGCCGGCATGCCATGAATACGGTCGGGCACATTCGGGATGTGGATGTGATTGTGACCGATAGCGAACTGCCGCCGCATTTCCGTAAAATCTGTGAAAACGAACAAATCGAAGTCTGTATTGCTGACAGCGCTGTCACAAAGACAGCAAAATCAGCGAATTCGCCCTAAATATTGTTGCAAAAAGAACACAATGTTCGAAAAAGAACATTTTTAGCTTGACCTGACACGTCCCAATCCTAAAATCACGAGCAATTAAGGCCCGGTAGAGGCCAATGTTCGCTTTGATAATTTTGGGAGAAAATAAATGCAAAAGAACTTAATCAGAATTCTGGCCTGTTCGGTCGGCGCGGGCGCCATGATGACCGCGGCTCCGGCTATGGCTCAAGAGTTCGAAGACGAAGTTATCGTCACCGGTATTCGGAGCAGTATCAAAAAAGCTCGTGATATTAAAAGAGAGGCTTCCGGCGTTGTTGACGCTATCGCGGCTGAAGATTTAGGCAAGTTTCCGGATTTAAACGTTGCGGAATCTCTGCAGCGAATAAGCGGTGTTGCAATTGACCGAAGCGGCGGCGAAGGTCAGGCCGTTACAATTCGAGGGCTTGGGCCTCAGTTTAACACGGTTCTTTTAAACGGGCGTCAAATCGCAACGGATAGTGGTGGTCGTGAGTTTAATTTTGATGTTCTGGCGGCCGAGCAAATTACAGGCGCAACTGTTTACAAAACGAGCAAGGCCAATCTGCAGGAAGGCGGAATC
>CALJNJ010000183.1 GCA_937981945.1 uncultured Caulobacterales bacterium
ACAAAGTCCACATCCATTGATTTGGGGAAACCGGTTTTGTCCAGGCCTTTTTCGTTGCGGCCTTCCGAGAGTTTGCCGCCAATGGCCAAGTTCAGAATCATATGAAAGCGCTGATCAAAGGGCGCTAAAATACGGCCTTCGGCTTTGGGGCTGTCCGTATGCCAATCTTCCAAGGTTTGGCGGGCATAGCGCTCACCATTGACATACCACGTCATGACGCCTGCGCTCCAGACCAGGCTATAGGTATGAAATTCGTCAATGGCTGAGGGCAGGGGTGTATCACTGCCGCTGTGCTTATTTTTGGGCCATTCATCTCCGTAATGCAGCGTGCCTAAAACGCGGTTTTCAATGCCGCCCGGGCATTCGCCGCATTTTGTGCCCAAATTGACGGCTTCCATAATATCGATCTCGCCGGAGGCTGCCCATGTGCCGTAATGCTCGTCACTGGGCAGCATCCAGATGGCGGGCCAAGTGCCTTGTCCAATCGGTAATTTGGCGCGAATATCCATACGCCCGTAACGCCAATCACCTTTGCCGATAGACCGAATGCGGCCTGAACTATAAGGCTGCGTTTTGGCTTGCTTGGCAAGCTTGCGGGTTTTGCGCATACGGTCGGGCAGAGCCGGTCCCGTGGTTCGCTCCCGGTGGGCGGTTATTTTCAGTAGGCCGTCGCTGACGCTGACGTTTTTCTTGTCATCCGTATAGCACTGTTTTTCTTCATTGCCGCCGCCCCAACAATTTTGCTCATAGCTCCATTTGTCCGTGTCGAGCGCATCGCCGTCAAATTCATCGGACCAAACCAAATTCCATTTCGTCTCGTCTACGGGGGGCGTGTCAGACTGAGCAGCCGCCGGGGACGCCATGGAAAAATATAAAGCTGAAAGGGCTAAAACAGAACGCATGACTTTCTCTACCACTAATTTTCAGCTTACCAAAACACTGCATACAGTGTGATCAGAATAGCGCCTATTAAAACCGACGAGGCGTTGAACATAGAAGAGGTTTTAAAGCTCACGCCGCCGGCTTGGATTAGCCGTTCTTCGCCGGGCGGTGTTGTCAGTCGTGAGGCCAAAATTCCAAGTGCCATACAGAGTAGGAAAACAACCCAAATACGATTAACGAACGTAAAGTCAGGCGCGCCGAACTTAAACAATAATGACACCACGACCGACGCGATCAGCGCGGCAAAGGCGCCGGTCGAATTGGTGCGGCGGAAAAACATGCCCATTAAGAAGACGGCCACAACCCCCGGAGCAATAAAGCCGGTATATTCCTGAATGGTTTGAAAGGCGCTTTCAAATCCGCCCAGAAACGGCTTGGCGGCGATAACGGCAATAATCATAGCCAAGACAGCAACCAGACGTCCGACGCCCACATAATGCTTCTCGGTCTCGCCAGGCTTTATCATGGATTTATAGACGTCCATGGTGAAGATAGTTGAGATCGAGTTGACCATAGAGGCCAGAGACGAAACGATCGCCGCGATCAGAGCTGCAAAGATCAAGCCCCGTAAGCCTGTCGGCATAATGCTCATAATGGCCGGATAGGTAGAGTCGGTTTTGGCGTCCAAAGCGGTTTTGTCCAGCGCGCCGATTTCCGGCATGGCCAGCATTACGGCAGCAATCCCCGGCAGTACAATAATCAGCGGCATAATCAATTTCAGCGCCGCCGCAAACACCAGGCCTTTTTGAGCTTCAGGTAAGTCTTTGGCGCCCAGTGCCCGCTGGATAATATACTGGTTGAACCCCCAATAATTCAGATGCAAAATCCACAATCCGCCCAGCAAAGTCCAAATGCCGGGCATGGTGTCATAACCGTCCTGTCCCGGCTCGAAGATCATATCGAACTTATCAGGGAGCTCAGTATAGAGACGTTCAAAGCCGTTTAAGAAACTGCCGCCGCCAATCATGTTCAGGGTCATCACAGCAATGATGATCCCGCCAATAATAAGAATAACGACCTGAATAATATCAGTTAAAGCAACGGCTTTGAGTCCGCCAAAGATAGAGTAAGCAATCGCAAAAATGCCAAGCCCAGCCATCGCCATGACGATGTTCATGCCCGTCAACGTTTCCACGGCGAGCCCGCCGAGCCATAAAACAGCGGTCAAATTGACCAATGTGTAAAGCGCGATCCAGTAAATGGACATGGTTGTTTTGACGCCTGTCCCAAATCTCTGATCCAAGAATTGGGGCATGGTATAAATTTCCCGTTTCAGGAAGATCGGCAGGAAGAATTTTGCGACTAAAATCAACACGATAGCGGCTTGCCATTCATAAGCGGCAATGGCCAAACCTATTCGGTAGCCTTCGCCGGACATGCCGATGATTTGCTCGGCTGAAATATTAGCGGCGATCAATGACGCGCCGATCGCCCACCAAGGCAGGGACTTGCCGGCCAGGAAATAATCTTCCGTGCTTTTCGAAGTGCCTTTAGGTTCGCGCGATACATATTGTGCAATCGCGAACAAGATCACCGCATAGGCGGCGACAACGATAATATCCAATGTGTCCAAAGACATGATTTTCCCCTTAATCAACTACCCCGGGCAGCTGCTTTCATTATTTTTTTGACCAATGGTCGCCGCGTGAACGGCGAGGCTGGCTTTTTTATCCGTGGTCAATTGCATGACCGTGTTGACAGAATCAAATTTCATTCCCGAATTGGCAAAACAAGACAGAGGAATTGAAATCTCCGACCACTGACCTTTTGGCTGGGCCTCGACAATGTCGCTAATGTCCAAATTAGCGCCGCAGCCATCGCCGCAGCCCATAGACATCATCATCGGCGTCGCCTGATCAATTCGCCATTCAATGTTCAGCGCCATATCGTTCAGATTGCCATATTCCGACAAATCTACGGCCCGGCGGGTCCGAATGCTGGCGCTGCCTTGGCCATTGCCGAGCCAGGTAATGACTCTGGCATCTTCCTGTGCTTTGTAATCCGTGCCGCTGACCTTGACGGCGCCGCCCAAACTGGCGCCTTTCAGAGCCGTCACCGGCGTGTTCAAATTGGACGAGTCGCCAAGATACAAACCAAACGGCGCTGCAGCGTCGCCGCGCAGGATCAATTCGCCGGTAAATGACGTCCCGATGTTCTGGATGCCCGGATCTTCGGACAATTTGGTAAATTCGGTTTTGTCGCCATAGGTCAGACCAAAGCCGTATGGAAATAAAACGCCGTCCGTATCAGACCCGTTAATCGGTTTTCCCGTTCCGTCGCTTGGCCATGTAAAAGACAGTTTGCCCTTGAAATCGTGACGGGCATTACCGGCTTCATTTCCGACAATCACATC
>CALJNJ010000184.1 GCA_937981945.1 uncultured Caulobacterales bacterium
CATCGCCTGCAATATCAAGAATGTGCAAGGCCTTAATCGGCTCACCATTATCAACATAGTCGCGGGCTTTGCGGACTAAATTCTCGGAGCCGGCCAATTGTGTAATGTCTGCGTTAATACTGTCTCGGGGGACGGCATAAAGTTCTGTGGTTTTATCGAAATGAAACCACGTCATGTAATATTCCCAGATGGATTTGACGGCCCATGAGACCTTGCCGTGTTCTTGAGTCAGGTCTAAATCCGCCGGAAGGGTGATTTCTGTCATCAAGGTTTCAATGGATTTCCCTTCATTCATACCGTCGACAACAGCGTCGTGGACATATTTAGTCGCGCCATGCATACGCCGCAGTCCGTCATCAATAACTGCTTTATCGGTGACCGGGTCCCGATGACTCGGAACGATCATAAGCGGATCAAGCGCCATAATGACCTCTAAAGACTTTACGTATTCAACAGGCTTGCGGATTTTCTCCCCGCGCATGGTAAAAATGTTCGGAAATTGAGGGTATATCGGGCCAAAGAAATCTCCGGCAAATAAAATGCGCTCATCGGGCATCCAAAGCACGATATTGTCGTTGCCCTCCGCGCCCGGAAGCGCATGTATTTCCATTTTCCGTCCGCCGCGCTCCAGTTTTAACGG
Source organism: uncultured Caulobacterales bacterium (assembly GCA_937981945.1). Taxonomy (GTDB): domain Bacteria; phylum Pseudomonadota; class Alphaproteobacteria; order Caulobacterales; family Maricaulaceae; genus JACOMS01. Next base: position 641 of record CALJNJ010000184.1, read on the forward strand.
CGATCCGTTCTGAACAGTGATGGTCGGCTTTATACCGCCATAGGCGATCAATCCCAATGTGGGCGGTTCTTCAGGCATAAACGGAAACAGCAAGCGATTTCGCCCCCATTGATAGTCCTGAAGCTCTGTTAAATAACGTTGTTCTTCCGGAAATTCGGCATGGGTCACGACCTCCATGCCTTTTTCCAGCCAAGCTTTGACACCGCCGGAATGATCTGCGTGAGAATGCGAAACGATAATGTGGGTGACCTTTTTTGCATCCATATATGGCTGCAAGACCTTGATTTGTTTAGAAACTTGTGTCGGAAGACCCGTGTCAAAAAGAATGTGGCCGTCTGAAGTTTTGATCAAGTGAGCATTGCCGACACCGGTCGCTTGCCAGATATCAGGTCCAATTTCCCGCGCTTTGATAGGAATATTGATGAAATCTGCGGCGACAGTTCCGGCTGCATCGGGATCAGACGTCATTTTCTCCGTTGCTACGTCTCCAATTTTGTCCAGAGCTTTGAGCTGAGCAGATTTGCGCACGCTTGGAGATAGAGCAAAAACAATCCCGATCAACGCCGGCACAGCAATCAGCGCAATCAGAGCAATTTTGAGAATTTTATTCATAGGTAATCTTGCCTTTATCACCATGTCTTTGCTGTAGTATTTTGGCCCGCATTCCGGTGACATAGCTGTCGAAACTCTCTTGGACCAATTGATCGGAGGGCGTGACGGCCTGCGCATAATCAAGCGGTGCTCGCCATCCGGGATGGGGCGCCAAAGCCACTCTGACACCATTAATCGGATGCCCTGCCCGCCACGCTGCTATTTTTGCGGCCATTCTTTCCACTTCTTCCGGGTAAGTTACTGCCAAATTGGTTTGTTCATAGGGATCAGCGTTAATATCGAACAAGAAGCTTTCAACATTTGTTGAGGCTGACAGGTGGTCAATGATTTGGACAAGCTTCCAGCGGTCTTCCAAAACAGCTACATGGTATTTGTTGAAAATTGGGGAATTGGAGGCGAAGTACAGATCACCACTGCGGGCAGTCTCACGACGCCCCGTCATCTCATCCCACCGATCTTGACCATCAAGAGCTTTCGTCTGTTGCATTGGCGTTCCTGTTGCTGTTGCCAGTGACGGGAAAATATCCAATACGGAAACTACATTGTCGTGCGTGCTTCCGGGCGTAATGGCGTTCGGCCATCTCATAACGCCGCCAACTCTGATACCGCCCTCAAAGGTTTCCAGTTTACCGCCCCGATAAGAGCCGTTATCAGCCCCAAACGGTTCCATGCCGCCATTGTCAGAAAAGAACATGACAATAGTGTTTTCGCGGAGACCTTGATCATCCAGGGCGCTTAGGATCTTGCCGACATTTTGATCCATACTGTCGACCATTGCGGCATAGGTTTTCTTCGGGAATGGTCTGTCAGGTCTTTTGGGATATTTAGCCTTGAGATCTTCCGGGGCCTGCATGGGCGAATGCGGCGCCAACAAAGGCACATATAGAAAGAAAGGCTGATCAGGGTTTCTGATGTCGTTCAAATAACGTACGGCCTCATTCCCGTGAATATCCGTAGCATAACTACCGGAGCGTTTCACGGAAGTACCGTTTTCCTGCAGGTCGTATCCTCCGGCCACAGTGTGCTCAAAATAATCGATTTGCGTGTTCAAATGACCCATAAAATAATCAAACCCGCGGGCGTTCGGAACCATATGCTCAGCCGTATGACCCAAATGCCATTTCCCAATCATAGCGGTTTGATAACCGGCCGCACTGAAGCTCTCGGGCATAAAGTGTTCTTCGGGAGATATACCGCCGTTCTGCCAAGGCTGAAATCCCGCGTAAACGGAGCCAAGCTTCATGGGGTCACGGCCCGTCATCAAGGCGGACCTTGTGGGCGTACAAATCGGCATGACGTAAAGCCGCTCAAGATGGACGCCTTCCGCAGCTAAACGGTCAATATTCGGCGTCTCAATATCGCTACCGCGAAAGCCAAGATCGCCCCAACCTAAATCATCGGCCAAAATGATCACGATGTTCGGACGATCGCTTAAGACGGGTTGTTTTTGGATTGTTTCCGGTGCTGTCTGAATCGGTGTTTCCGCAGGACTACAGGCGCCAAAAAGAACGGATGTGCAGATCAAAATCGAAAGCAATCGTTTCATAAACTAATCCCGCATGATGACGCCGCCGTTCACATGCCAGGCTTGGCCGTTCACAAACTGCGCGTCATCTGAGGCTAAAAACGCCACCAAGCCCGCAATATCTTCCGGTTGCCCCAAACGTGTGCTTGGTGTGTGGCGTTTTATGCCTTCTATGTGTTTGTCCGTCATATGGATGGCGACCGCTTCTGTCATGATAAGCCCCGGACAAATAACGTTGGCGCGAATTCCTTTTTGGCCCCATTTTCGGGCAACATGTCTCGACAGAGCGTGAATGGCGTTCTTGGTCATGGCATAGGCGGGTCGTTGGTTTTCACCGGCTGACGCTGATCCTGAGCTTGTATAAATCATCGAGCCGCCTCGTTCCATCATGGCAGGAACGGCGTAACGTGTGGCCAAGACATGGCTTTTAATGTTTATGGCTAAGGAATTATCGAGGGCTTCTTCTGAAATATCCACGGCGTTCGTATCTTCCGTTGTCCCGCCGGCAAGGTTTGAATGATAAAAGTCCAAACCGCCATAGGTCTCAACGGTCTTGGCGATTATTGCTTCCTGTGACGCAGCATCTGTTCCGTTGAGAAACAACGCTGTTATTTCGCCGCCCTGCGATCGTATGCGCTCTGCTGTGGCCTCTGCTTCATCTTCGAGAATGTCCCCTATGACGACTTTGACACCTTCCTGACAGAGCCGCTCCGCAGTCGCCGCACCAATACCACGAGCCCCGCCGGCAATAATTCCTATTTTTCCGCTTAATCCCCTCATGTTTGGGCCTGCAAATGCCGCGGCTTGCCATCCCCATCAGCGTAATATTTCGCATAGAACATGCGGAACTGCGCAATAGGTCCGTCGCCGTTGCAAATGACGGGCTTGGGCTGATATTGTTGGCGGTCCCAAACCACTTTGTCCTGATCGAGCTGTTTGTTCACATCAGCGATAATAGCTTTGGCGACCCGCGCCATTTTTCCTTCTGCCTGAGCCTTGGGCTGGGTATATAAATAACGGGTGCGAATATGGTCTTCATCGACCGGCGTAATACAGGCGATTAATAAGGTCTCGCAAATGCCGGTAAATCTGACCCAGTTTTGACCCGGTCCCTGAGATTTCGACGTAATCATGCCGTCAACGACGCCTTTAGGGGTCCCCATTTTGGCACGGATAATCCCGGCCCGGTCCCAATCTCCCCAATGAAGTTCTGATTCGGGCACGTCGGCTGTTCCGTGAATATATCTGAAGTGAGCTGTATCCACCCCGTTTTCAGCCATGTTTTGAATGCTGCCGTGAATATTCCATTCGCAAATATCGTAATCCGTCCAGTCAGGATCAGAGCATTCCGGAAGCTCTACCGGTTCATAAAGAGGATCGATATCTTCCGGATGATACCACATCCAAATCAGGCCGTTCATTTCCCGCATCTGATAATTGCGGGTGCATTTTTTTGTTACTCGCGGCGGAATACTCTTTGAATATGGGATTTCTTTTACCGAGCCCTCTTCACCTGAATATCGCCAGGCATGAAACGGGCACTCCAGCAAATTGCCGTGGACCTTGCCGCCATGCCCCATATGAGCGCCTAAATGACGACAAAAGGCGTCGAGCATTCTGGGTTTCCCGTCTTCGCCGCGCCATATTGCCAGCTCTCTTGAAAAGTACCGCAGCGGTTTGACCTCACCCACTGCCAGTTCAGTTGTGAGCAGAACAGGGTACCAGCCAAACGGAAACCCAATGTCGAGATTGCGTTGCTCAACCGATAATTTGTTCTTAATCGGCGCAACTCGCCAATCGATCAGCTCGTCTTTCGACATTTTTTCCAGCACTTGCCAAACAGCAACCGGTGCAGTCCGAGCATCGCTGGCGGTATCGATTTTGTCTGACATATATTCTTACTTTCCGACTTTCAGTCGGGATAATCAATTTAAATACAATATTCAACACTCCAGATGGTATAGTGCGTAGCAATTAGGTCATAAAAATACGCAATACGCCGAAAATTTACATGGAATTCCTCACTTTGCGTATTTTTTGCGGTCATTATTGCGGTTATTGTATTGCTGGGTTGTCGACAAGAGTTTACCATGCCGGCTAAAACAGGAAGAATGTGACAGTGGACTTCAACGGAAAAACAGCGCTCATCACGGGCGGAAGTGACGGCATCGGAAAAGCGACAGCGGTTTTACTGGCAAAATCCGGCGCTAATGTTGTCATATGCGCTCGACGACCGGAAAAATTAGCGGAAGCCGAATCTGAAATCACCGGTCTTGGCGGTTCCGTGGAAACAATAGCTTTGGACGTAGGCGATACGGGTGAATTCGAAAAAGTCATCGACAGTGTGATCGAAAAATATGGAAAGCTCGATATGCTCGTCAATAATGCGGCCTCGACCCATTACGCCCCCATTGAAAAGTTGACGTTAGAACATTGGCGCAAAGACTTTCAGGTCAATGCGGAAGCGGTCTTTGTCGGGACTAAAACAGCCATGGCCTCCATGGCCAAAACGGGCGGCGGATCCATCGTCAATGTATCTTCGTCTTGCGGCATGCGGGCCGCTCATAACATGGCCAGTTATTCAGCTTCCAAAGCTGCCCTGACTCATTTCAGTAATTGCGCCGCCATTGAAGGCGCGAGCTCGGGTATTCGAGTGAACACGGTAGTTCCGGGTCAGGTTCAAACGGCCGCCACAAAAGCCTTTGCAGAGGCCGCTCCCGATTTCGCGGCTGCAACAGAAAAAGCCATTCCCATGGGCCGGGGCGCCGAACCTGAAGAAATTGCAGAAGTAATTGCATTTTTGCTGTCAGATGCTGCCAGCTATGTGACCGGTGTCGCCCTGCCCGTTGATGGCGGCAAGGTTGCCCAGCTCTACCTGCCGAGCGCCTGATGGATCTGGAAGCCCGGATAGATCGACTGGAAAGCCTCGATGCTATCCGGCAGCTCGTGTCTAAATATTCGCTCACGCTCGATATGAGAGATCTGGATGCCCATGTAAATTTGTTCGCAGAAGATATTCGGGTCAGCCGAGAGCTGACCGGGCGCTTTCATTTGAAAGCCTGGCTGGATGATACCCTCAGATTACAGTTCACCGGGACATCTCATCATATCGGCAATCACGTTATCGAATTTGATGATGAGGATAACGCTCATGGCGTGGTCTATTCCAAAAATGAACATGAAACGCCCCGCGAGGACGGCGGTACAGACTGGGTCATCATGCAGATGATGTATTGGGACAATTACGAGCGTTTGGATGGCGCCTGGTATTTTCGGCGGCGGCTTCCGTGCTACTGGTATGCGACCGACCTGAATGCCCCGCCCGTCGGCTCTGACAAAATGCGCTGGCCCGATCGGCAGCCTTATGAAGGCGCCTATCACGAACTCTTCCCCAGTTGGGAAAGCTTTTGGAAAAACCCGCCCAAAGACGGCGAAACGCCGGAAGTTTCTGCGCCCGCTCCGATTG
>CALJNJ010000185.1 GCA_937981945.1 uncultured Caulobacterales bacterium
CGGGATCTCGTCAGCATTCCCGTTTTTAAGAGCGACCGCATTGATTTTAATTTTCAGACCGGCATCAAGCCCCGCCTCGATTCCGCTTAAGACCTGATCAAGCGCGTCACGGCGCGTTAGTGCCTTAAAGCGGTTTTTGTCGAGGCTGTCTAATGACACGTTTATTCGCTTTACGCCCGCCTTCTTTAGTTGAGGCGCAAACCGGCTCAGCTGTGTGGCATTGGTCGTGAGCGTAATTTCATCAAGGTCGCCACTATCTAAAAACCGGGAAAGTTTTTCAATAAACGGCATAAGGCCTTTGCGGACCAGAGGCTCGCCTCCGGTCAACCGTATTTTCTTGACGCCGCGATCAATGAACGCCGCGCACATAAAATCCAATTCCTCGAAACTCAGCAGATCTTTGCGCGGTAAAAAGGTCATGTTTTCGGCCATACAATAGGTACATCGCAGATCGCACCGGTCTGTCACCGATAAGCGTAAATATGTAATATCCCGCCCATAATTATCTGTCAGCTTTGTCGACACGCTTCGGCCTCTAATTTTTCCGGTACAGTAACAAGCATCACCGGTTTCGCAAGCTACTGTTTAAGGGCTCGCCTACAAATAGCTGGACATAATGAAGTTTGATGTTCTATATTTGTTCCAATGACTTTCGCACGCCGACAAAGACGCAAAACTCCACGACAACTCCCTGATTTGCCGAAGTTTTACTACCATACCCATTTCACAAATATGTTGAAATTCGTCGCGGAACGATATGATCATACATTGCAGGAGGAGCATCATCAGTTCTTACGCTTGTTCAAAAGCTTATCTCTGCCGGCTCAATATCTTTATGTTAGACTTGCCGGACGAAAAGGCACGGTCTTTGATATTGCAAAGCTTAAATACGCTGAAATCGGGGACTTAACTGAGCCGGCCGATGAACTGGCGTCTGCCGGTTTTATCAGAGCGCCCGGAGAACAGGATTTAGAGGAGTGGCTAAACGTGATGACGGCGCCTGATCTGAAATTTGTTCTGAAACAATATTTATCCCCGTCACATATGCCTAAAAATGCCAAAAAGGCGGAGCTGGTCGAAACAGGCCTAAACGGCTTGCAGTTCGGCAATTTATCGATCCCAAGCAATTATGTTCGCCAAGGCCGTGCCCGCGCCCTTCGCTATATTGAATATTTGTATTTCGGCAAAATAGAGACAAATTTGCGGCGCTTCGCCATGCGGGATCTCGGTCTTATAAAAGCACCGGATTTCAAATCTGATTACACGGCGCGTTTTGACAATCTTCATGAAGCCCAATCTGCATTTTTTTATGATGACGCGCTAAGCAAAACAAAATCCGGAACCGATGACGAAATTGCCGGACTGATTGACGAAGTCGATTATTGGCCCGACGCTGAGTGCCGTTTGAGCGCCGTCTCCCGAGACCGGCTTTTATATAAGCTTGGCAGATTAAGCGAACGAATGGACGACTTGGATACGGCGCTGAATTTGTTCGAACGCAGCGATTCTATTCTTTGCAATGAACGCGTCATTCGCATTCGTTTCAAACAAGGCGACCGGGATCTTGTGAAGACACGCCTGGAAGCCATGATCGACAATCCGTCCTCTGATGATGAGTTTGAATTTGCGTCTGATTTTTACGCTCGAAAATTTGACGGAAAACGGACGGGGAAATTCACGGACATTCTCAGAGGCGGAGAAGAAATCATCATTGATGAAGCCTATCGGCACAAACCCGAAGATGCTGCCGCACGGTATTACCAAAAAAAGGGATTTGAGGTTTTCCGCACGGAAAATTCAGTCTGGCGCATGATGTTCGGGCTTTTATTTTGGTCTGCGTTATTCGAATGCGACAATGCAAAAATCCATAACAGTTTTGAGCGCCTGCCCAATAGTTTGAACACCGGGGAATTTGGTAAACATAATGTCAAAGCCATTGCGGAGATGGAAAACATATTAAACAACAATGGGGCAACAACGCTCCGGCTTTTAAAAAATTTGAGCGCTCATTACGGAAAATCCAACGGCATATTCAGATGGAGCCAATATACGTTTGAGGCGGTCAAACGATTGGCCGAAACAAGCCCGCCCGGGGCGCTGGTCTCTATTATGCGTAAAATGGCCGAGGATTATACCGCCATGAAAGACGGCTATCCGGATTTGATGTTGATTAAAAACGGTGTGGCAGAATTTGTGGAAGTAAAGGCACCCGGTGATGTTATTCGGCGAAATCAACTCACCCGAATTGAGCAAATACGCAAGTCAGGTTTTCAGGCCGATATCGCGCGTATTAAATGGGCGATAGACCCTCAGCAGACTTATGTTGTTATTGACGTCGAAACCACAGGCGGGAGTGCCGGCAACCACAGAATTACTGAAATAGGCGCCGTAAAAGTAAGAGGCGGGAAAGTTATTGATGAGTATGAAACCTTGCTCAACCCGGAACGTCATATTTCTGCTTTCATCACACGGCTGACCGGCATTTCAAACGAGATGGTCAAGGACGCACCTCGTTTTGAAGAGATTGCGGATCATCTTCGAAGTTTTTGTGAAGGGTCCGTCTTTGTGGCGCATAATGTGAACTTTGACTATGGCTTCATCCGGTCCGAATACAGCCGTATCGGGCAATCCTTCAGTTTCCCAAAACTCTGCACCTGCTCTGCCGGCCGCCAATATTTCAAAGGTTTTTCATCTTATGGCCTGGCGAATATGTGCCGGGAGTTGGATATCAAATTAATCCGACACCACAGGGCCATGCCGGACGCCAGAGCGGCCGCTGAAATTCTCTTCAGAATTAACGAAAAGCGTCTCGCTGAATTTTCGAGCTAATTTAGCGCTGCAAATTCAGCGTCTAAAACAGATAATACTTTCGGAAGTGAGGTCGACCAATATGTATGCCCTGACAAATGCTGTGGCACGTTGATCGCTGATCGATAAGATTTGAAGGCAGTCATATTATTGGTTTCGAGCGCCCAAGTTAAAAGCGATAACAGCGCCGATGTTTCTGCCCGATGCATCTTTTCCCGGCTTGGTTCACGCTTCAAGGCAGACCGAGCATTGCTAAGCGCCAGTTCCAACATGTCCCGGCTGTCGTCATATTTTTTTAAATACCGCGCAGCATTTCCTTGCCCGATTTGGGCGTATACCAAGCCTTCAAAAAACCTGAAATCTTCTGAGTTTTCCTCCGTTAGCGCCTGAAGCGTTTGAACTTGCTTGACCCGTACCGCATAGGCCTGATCATAACGCTTGGCGGCGCGATGACTTTCAGCAAGCCATGCAAAGTTTTCAGTCCTGTCCAGCGCTACCGAAGCCGCGTTCGTTTTTGATACAGCCAATTTCAATAATTCTGCTGCGGCCTCAAAACATTCATGCGCCTTTTCATTGTTCCCAGCCTTTAAATAAACCCGGCCGATATTTGTTTCGGCTTTTGCCAGTTCAGCCATAAAAATAGGGCTTTCCGGGTTATTTTCCCGCAATCTCAAGGCAATGTTTTTATACTCCTCAAGATATTTCAGCTCTTCGTCATGCCGTCCGGATCGCCGAAGAGGAACAGAACGCCAAAAGGCACTTCGCGCATGCTCGAGTAATCGGTCAGTATCATTGTCCGAAATACTCGCGGCAGTAATATTATAAGACTCCTCAAAATAACGATCCGATTCATCGGTTTTTCCAAGCTTATCCTGAACCTCCCCGATCAAATGAAGGGTTCGCGCACGGCGACCTTGGTCTTCAACGGTTAGTTCCTCATCATCAAAATCTTCATAATATTCAAAGGCTTTTTCACCAACGACATCCAGAACATCAAGCCTTCCGACAGGTTCCAACCTATCCCGCAGATCACCCAACATAAATTCGATTAAGTCTTCAGCGTCCGCCCGGTGGATCTCGGCAGATTGTTTGGCAATTTCTGCTTTTTTCTCAGCGCTGATGGCCTGAAGTGTTAATGCGCCCATAACTGCCGTCACGCTAACGGCACCTATCATGGAAATCGCGAAGCGTTTTCGAATTTGCTGCAAATCACGGCGTACAATATCGTCAAGGCCAACGCCGAGAAGCGCGGAAATCAGTTTAAGCGTCCCCATTTTTTCGCCGTCACCATTGCTGCGAAAATCGGCGGCTAACGGTTCGGCAGATTTTGATGTAAGTTCGCCTGATTGATCGATTTGAAACCGAACGGCCTCGGGCAAACACTCATGTTCGGGGTTATTTGAAAAAGGTTCACCGTCCAAAATAACGGTGAAGATGTTCTTACTGCGTCCCAATTTTTTAAACAGGAGAACTTCCTGATTTACCCAGAAAGAGCGTGCGGCTTTTGGCGTGCAAATCACGATCAGGTTTTCTGAATTTTCCAAAGCGTCACGAATAGCATCGTTTAAGCTGTGAGAAGCGGATAATTCGTCTCTGTCTCTGAAAATCGGCTTCAGTCGATGAGTCTGACGCAGCTCACCGGGCAGCCGATAGCGTTCCAACTTTCGGTGCAGTTTCTCTGCCTGACGATCATCAGAATGACTGTAACTGATGAAGGCCTTATATTTGAAAACTTTTTTCATAGCGCCCCAAATTTTCGGCGCCATATTCTCATAATTTGCTTTAAAATTCAATGAGAATGGTACGGGTGGTCGGAATCGAACCGACACTCCAAAGGAACGGGATTTTGAATCCCGCGCGTCTACCAATTCCGCCACACCCGCGAGCCAGAAAACGCGTCTATATATCACGAAATTTTAAATGACCAGACAAAAATAAGGGCAGGTTGAAAATTTGGCAGTTTAGGAAAACTGCGCCGCTTGTATGACCTCTGCCAATATTGAAACAGACAAATGTTGCGCGTCCCGCATGGCCGGAACAAGACCAATTGGCCCTCTTAGCTTCCCGGTATCTTTAACCCCGCGTTCGACTAATGTTTGCAGCCTCAAAGCTTGAGTTTTTTCACTTCCCATCGCCCCGATATAAAAGGCCGGTCCTGATAAGGCCTGCTCAAGCAATGCCGGTTCCCAATCATGATCATGAAACAAAAACACCACCGCCGTGTAAGCATCATCTTTGACGGCCGGAATATTTTCAGGATCTGTCAGATGATCTGTTGCTACAAAACCCTCGGTCAAAAGATCTTGGTCGGGGCTTTGACCAATGACCTCAAATCCCGATGCGCCGGCTAAGTTCGCCAGCGCTGTGAACGGGGCGCCCCGCCCTACCAATCGTATTCGCAGTTTTGGCATCAAATCTACCGAAACACCTTCGAGGTTCAACGAGGCTTTGCTTCGCTCATTCAGCATTCTTATCGCCCGCGCGATTTCCTCCTGATCAGGATTAGGAATGACTTTTAATTCAATCGTTCCGCCGCACGGAAGTTCAATATCTTTAAACGGAGATCCGGCGCCATATACGAGATCTCGTGTCCGGCCGTCTGCGATTGCCTGCCGCGCTTGAACGATAATATCGCCATCGACACAGCCTGCTGATACATATCCAAATGTTTCGGTTTGCGTCACAGCCATGAGGGTTCCCTTGGCGCGCAAAGTCCCCCCGGAAATATCTGTGACAATTACCAAAGCATAATCGCCGCGCAGGGCGGCGATTTGATTTAAAATATCGGCAGGGTGGCCGGTCAAGCTTCAGACGCGTCCTCTGAGCTTGTTACCTTGACCGGAGCTTGGGTTCGCGCATTGTCAAACCACAATATCCGAAACAATTGATATGCTGCCAAAATATGCATCAGCGCAATTAACAACCACCACCAATTGCCGATGGAACTGGTGGACATCATGACCAAAGTCGCCGGAATTCCCAAGAGCGTCAGAAAATAGCAGACCCAAGCAAGCCAACGCCGGCGACCACGGAGCGCCAATCCCAGAATAACCCAGAACACGCCAAGGGCCATCATAACTTGGGTCCGCGGACCCCAGCCCTCCAGCAAAAATAAAGGAATTTGTAATAATCCTGCCAGCATCACAAATGCTCCGGCAAAGTCATAAAGCCTGCGTATCGGTCTCATCTAAGTCTCCCCGTGACTCTTCGGTCATATATATAATGGAGACTTGGTTAAGAAAAGTCTAGCGACAATAGGCACCTAAAATTGTTTAGATTCCGCCAATAATCTGAGCCTCGGACAGCGCCTCAATTTCCGCTTGAGAAAATCCGGCGGCTTTCAAAACCGCAGCCGTATCATCGCCCTTCCCCGACATTGCTTGGGTTGGAGTCCCGGGATCATATCCAATGAGGGGCGCGATTGCCGGCTGCACGAGGCCGTCAATATCCACAATTCCGTTACGCGCGGCTATTTGTTTATGAGACTTGGCTTCTTTGTAATTCAGGACCGGCGTGACACAAGCATCGGTTCCGTCAAAAATTTTAGCCCACTCATCACGGGATTTTGTCAAAAATTCCCGCGTCAGCATATTGATCTGTTCCGGCCATTTCGGAATGTTGAAATGATTGCCAATGACAGCAGGATCAATATCCATGAGATCGATCATAATCTTGAAAAATTTGGGCTCTATACACCCGACTGCCACATATTCGCCGTCGGCGCATTCATAACACCGATAAAACGGCGCAGAGCCCGTCAGCATATTGGCCCCGCGCTGCGTTGACCAAAGGCCTGCTGCGTCCATACTGTGAACAATAGCCATTAGTGAATTCACACCGTCAAGAATTGCCGCGTCGACGACATCTCCGATACCGGTTTTTTGAGCCTTTAAAAGAGCTGCCAATATACCATTGGTGAGAAACAGACTTCCGCCCCCGTAATCGCCGACAAAATTCAGCGGCGGCGGCGGCGGGCGATCAGCCTCCCCAATGACATGAAGCGCGCCGGTCAAAGATATATAATTGATATCATGGCCTGCCATATTCGCCCACGGCCCGGTTTGCCCCCATCCGGTCATTCGCCCATAGACCAGTTTGGGATTCACCTTATGACAATCTTCAGGCCCGATACCCAGCCGTTCGGCGACACCGGGACGATTACCTTCGATCAATGCATCAGCACTTTCGACGAGCTTTAAAACGATGTCTGCGGCGCCTGATTTACGCAAATCCACAATGACGGACGATTTTCCGCGCCTGTTAATGCTCGGCCCGTCAGCGCCCGGAATTGAATTGGGCCCGGGGCGCTCTATACAGATGACTTCAGCGCCCATATCAGCGAGCAATTGTCCGGCATACGGACCGGGGCCGATGCCGGCCAATTCGATAATTTTAAATCCGCTGAGAGCCCCTGCCATTGTCTATGTTCGGCTTTCAACAAGTTTCGTAATAGCCGCCTCATATTCTTGTTCGAGCTGATCCACATAGTCTCCGGTTGTCATACGCGATGTAATTGCGCCAATGCCTTGCCCGCAGCCCCAAATATCCTTCCAGGCTTTGGCATCTTGATTGCCGCCGGAACCAAAATTCATCTGGCTCGGATCACTTTCCGGAAGATTATCAGGGTCAAGACCGGCAGCTTCGATTGACGGCTTCAAATAATTGCCGTGAACGCCGGTGAACAAGTTCGTATAGACGATGTCGTCCGCATTATAATCAACAATGGCGTCTTTATAGCCATCAACTGCATTGGCTTCGGCGACACTGATAAAAGCAGAGCCTGCATAGGCCAGATCTGCGCCCATGGCTTGGGCAGCAGCAATGGCGCCGCCGGTTGCTATGGATCCGGACAAAGCTAAAGGTCCGTCAAAAAACTGTCTGATTTCTTGGATCAAAGCAAAGGGCGATAAACCGCCGGCGTGACCGCCCGCCCCTGATGCAACAGCGACCAATCCGTCGGCGCCCTTTTCCAGCGCTTTTTTCGCGAATTTGATATTGATAATATCGTGAAGCGTAATG
>CALJNJ010000186.1 GCA_937981945.1 uncultured Caulobacterales bacterium
ACGGGCGACATAAATGATCATCCGAAAATTCTATTCAATTACCTGAAGGACGAACGTGACATCATTGATTGGGTCAATACGATCAAAATTACGAGGAATGTCTTGCAGCAAAATGCTTTAACGCCTTATCGCGGCACGGAAATCCAGCCGGGCAAGGAAGTTTCCTCAGATGAGGCCATTGTGGATTGGGTTCGAAATAATGTTGAAAGCGCTTACCACCCGACCTCGACGTGTCGCATGGGCAGTAAGAATGATAAAAAAGCCGTCGTCGATCCGGAATGCCGGGTGATCGGCATAGAGGGTTTACGTGTTGTGGATTCTTCAATTTTTCCGTCGATTCCCAATGGTAATTTAAACGCGCCAACAATGATGGTCGCAGAACGGGCGGCTGATATTATTAAAACGGCTTAAAGCAATCGACTTCCGTCAGGGACCTCGACTTTTGGACTCGCCAATACAACGTCACCGGTCGCGTCAGCAAAACCTAAGACCAAACATTCAGACAAAAAGGGCCCGATTTGTTTGGCCGGGAAATTTACGACGGCCATAACTTGTTGTCCGATTAGGGCTTTTGGAGAGTAATGCGCCGTTATTTGAGCCGATGTTTTCTTTTGCCCAATTTCATTTCCGAAATCGATCCACAGTTTAAGAGCGGGTTTCCTGGCTTCAGGAAAGTCTTCGGCCTTAATGACGGTTCCTTTTCGGATGTCGATTTTAAGAAAATCACTAAATTCTATAGTTTTGGTCATGGGCTTTCTCTAATATTTAAACAGCTGGCATGAAAGATAATTTATGCCATAAAGACTCATGCCGTCTCAAACGCCCTTTCCGGAAAATTCTGTTTTTATCCCATCAGTTTTGATTGCCGGATTGATCGGTTTAGCATTTGTCGCCGCACCTGATAAAATGTCTGAACATACGGCTGCACTTGACCTGGCCGTGAAGACAAATCTGGGTTGGCTCTTTTTATTGTTCGGAATTGGAGCGTTTTTCTACGCCCTCTGGTTAGCATTCGGCAAATATGGGGGAACCGTTTTGGGCGACGGCGAAACTCCTGAGTTTTCCACGCCGCACTGGGTTGCCATGATGTTTACGGCCGGCATTGGCGCCGGACTTGTAACATGGGCCTTTGGAGAGCCGATATACTACATACAGACTCCGCCTTTTGGTATAACGCCGCTGTCGTCCGAAGCTTATGAATGGGCGCATATGTATCCTTTGGTACATTGGGGTATTGTCCCTTGGGCGTTCTACGCAATCGCTGCCGTTCCGATTGCTTATTCTATTTACGTCTTAAAGAGACCTTATTTGCGAATAAGCGAATCCTGCGACCGGGCTTTACCGAAAACCGGAAATTCCTTATTTCGTGTTTTGATCGACATTTTTGTAATCTTAGGGATTATCGCGGGTACGACGACTTCTCTTGGGATTGGTGCACCGCTCTTGTCAGCTCTGATCGCTGAATTGACGGGCGTGACCGATAGTCTGATGATCAAAATTTCTGTTTTGTTGGTTTGGGTTGTACTATTTGGCAGCAGCACGCTTCGCGGTCTTAAAAAAGGTATTCAAAAATTGGCCGACCTCAACATGGTGTTGGCAGGCGTTATTATCCTTATACTTCTGTTTGTCGGTCCGACTTTATTCATTCTCAATATGACGACGAATTCCTTGGGGCTCATGCTGGATAATTTTTTCAGAATCATTTTGTGGACTGATCCAATCGAGAAGTCAGGTTTTCCTGAAGCGTGGACGGTTTTTTACTGGGCGTGGTGGATCGCATTTGCGGCTTTCGTAGGGCTTTTTATCGCCCGTATTTCTCGCGGGCGGACCATCCGCAATGTTGTTCTGGGAACCATAATTTGGGGTTCTCTGGGGACTATGAGTTATTTAT
This sequence comes from uncultured Caulobacterales bacterium, assembly GCA_937981945.1. Classification (GTDB taxonomy): domain Bacteria; phylum Pseudomonadota; class Alphaproteobacteria; order Caulobacterales; family Maricaulaceae; genus JACOMS01. Next base: position 1,892 of record CALJNJ010000186.1, read on the forward strand.
CTGTCGCAGGTGGGTATGCCCTACACTTACAACATACAGGCGTTTTACCATTAACGGAGATTTTGAATGATCAAGGCTTAGCGGTCATGACGGCAAAGATTGCGGCGCACATGCCTTTTGGAAAAGTCAGCCTGATATTCTTCATTATTCTTTGCACGATATTTTACGCAACGACTATGGATTCTGCAGCCTATGTAGCCGCCGGTATTTCTTCAAAGACCTTCAATCCTGAAAAGGACCCACCATTAGCGCTCAGATTTGCGTGGATTGGAATTCTTTTTTTAATGACGCTGGGCGTAGTATTGTCAGGCAATCTCGATACGGTTATGGCCATCACTATAATAGGTTCTGTCCCGATTTTGCCGATTTTGGTTTTAATGTGTTTTTCGCTGACCCGTCATCTCAAAGATGGCATGTGAGCTGTTAGGCCAGGCTACTCATGTCGATAACGAACCGGTAGCGAACATCTGCATTTTGTACCCGTTCCCAAGCTTTGTTGATTTCGTCCATCCGGATCATTTCAACATCAGATACAATATTGTGCAGGCTGCAAAAGTCGAGCATGTCTTGGGTTTCTTTAATGCCGCCAATCATTGAACCTGAAATAGCTTTTCGCCCGGCAACCAATTGACCGGAGTGAAAGCCGTCAAAGGATTCGATAGCACCAACGATGACCATATTGCCATTGCGTTTCAATAAAGACAGATAAGGATCAAGCGGGTGCGCTACCGGTACGGTATTCAATATGAAGTCAAAAGATTTTCGCGCTGCTTTAAAGGCATCCCGATCTGAAGTGACTAATGTTTTAGCGCCCAAAGCTGTTGCATCGGCCTCTTTGTCCGGCGAGCGGGTCAGAACCGTGACATCCGCTCCCATGGCGATTGCGAATTTTACCCCCATATGCCCAAGACCGCCCAGACCGACAACTCCTACTTTGTGCCCTTTTCCGATCTTGTAATAATTTAGCGGAGAATAAGTTGTAATGCCGGCGCAGAGCAA
>CALJNJ010000187.1 GCA_937981945.1 uncultured Caulobacterales bacterium
GCGCGGCTTCGTCCGTGCTTGTTTTAATATTCGAAAATCAGCGGGTGATTTTGAAACATGGCAAAACGTCAGACAAAATCCGGAACGGTCAGTAAAACGACGGCAAAGAAAACCACGACAACGTCGCGGAAACCAGCCCTCGCCAAACAGACCCTATCACGGAAAACCAACGCCAAGCCGGCGACGGCAGCTGCAAAGCTAAAATCGACATCGGTTACAGGTGCGGCCAAATCGGCGGCAAAATCAGTGAAAGCGCTGACTGGAACACCGACCGCGAAAAAACCGGCCGCTAAGAAAACCGCCACATCGACAAAATCCCGCACAACTGCCAAAAAGCCCGTGGCTAAAAAACCGACAACGCGCAAAACGGCGCCGGCCGCGAAGACCGTCAAAAAACCGGTCGCAAAAAAGGCGGCAAGCCCTCAGAAAGCTAAGACGGCCGCAAAACCTGTCGCCAAGAAAGCGTCGACCGCTAAACCTGCCCCTAAAAAGACAATTGCCCGCAAGCCCGCCAAACCTGCGCCGAAAAAGACCGTCCTGAAAAAGCCCGCGCCCAAAAAGCCGGCGGCAAAAAAGATTCTGTCCAAGCCCGTTCGTAAAGAGACCGTCGAAACCCTGCGGGTTGATTTAGCCAAAATCGTCGCCCGCTTGAAAGCCGCCGACACGACCACGCGCAAAAACGTCAAAATTTTGGAAACCGCCTTTTCGTCTCTGGAAAAGCAAGTCAAAAATCATCAGACCGTCAATCACGCCGCCCTGACACGGCGCGTGGACCAGCTGTCGTCTCAGCTTACCAAGACCGTCGACACGGCCCGAAGAGATATCACGGCAGATTTGAAGACGTCCCTTCAAAACCCGACCGTTCCCGGATTGGAAGCCGCGATCGCCCGCAGCGAAAGCCGCCTCGCGGAAACGGAAATGGCGCAAACTGCCGCTTTATCCAAGGTCAACAGACATATTGCGGATTTGGCCCGCGTCATTGATGCGCGCCTGAAGAGCCAAGCCGGTAAAACCGAAAATCAAAACGAAAAAATTCGCGGCATTGAAACTCAGCTGACCGGAATACAGTCACAATCATATGAGCGCATTCGTTTGGTCGAAGATACAACCGCAGACGCGGTTCGAAAGCTCGGCGATGATATCGTATCGGCAACAGAGCGTCTGCATTCGAAAATTGAACGTCAAAACGAAACCATGAAAGAGCGTATGACGCAGATCGCGTCCAAGACTCAGGCCGAGTTTGACAATCAAAAGACCGATTTGTCCCGCCGCATGGAAAGCATTGAAGACAGTCAGAAAAACCAAACCAATTATATTGATCGCGCTATTTCCAAATTGGCGTCACGGATTGACAGTTTGGAATATGGTTTGTCGCAAGTGCCTGAAGCGCCTGCAGCGCCTGCAGCGATTATTCCGGCGGCGCCTGATGCCCTGCCGCCTATGCCGGCAGAGACCACAGCCATCGACAATGATTACGAAGCTGAGGATGCTTTTGCAGCCGCGGACAGCCTGCTGGATCAACCGGTCGCCGCAAATGCACCCGAACCGGAAACGCCGGCTTATGACGATCCATATAGCGCTGATCCTATTCCGGCGGCGCAGCCGACATATATTCCGCCCGCCGTCGTTGCGCCGGTCGCTGCCGTAGCCGCTGCCGCGCCGCAGCAAGTCCAATCCTATGACGGAAGCGCGCCGCAGGAATATAACCCGGCGCCGCCCGTACAGACCATGGCCCCGCAGCATCATTACGTTGACCCGGCGCAGGCCGCTTATACGCCTCCGCCGCCGCAAGCTTACGCCGATCCTTACGCGGATCAGACAAGCGCCGCCGTGCAAACCCATCCCAGCTATGATTATCAGCCGTCCGAAGACGGCCCGACGGAATATACGCCGAGCACCGGCGTCGATGAGCTCCCTTATGACAATCCGGGATATGGCGAAGGTCAGAACCCGGAAGGCGTATCCCGCCCAGGTCATGTGGAAGATCTGCGCGCCAAAAAGAAAAAGCTGAAAGCTAAATCAGGCAGCGCCTTATCGTCTCTGCCTTTGACCCCGCGAAATTTGAAAGTGGCCGGACTGGCGGTCTTATTGGCCGGCGTCGGTTATTTCGGTCTCAGAGGCCTGATGGGTTCTGACCCTGCTCAGCCGCAGGTCGTAACTGCCGAAATCAACCAACCCATTATCCCAAACGCGGCGATCACAACGCCCGGCGTTGAAATGACGGCTCCGATTGGCGATTATCAGGACAATCGCCTAACGGTCACTGAAACAGTCGCCACACCGGACGGCACAACATTACAAGCCGCCGCCGAAGCGGGCAATCCAATCGCTCAATATCAGCTGGGCGTGTCCTATTTGGATGCCGGCCGGCCGAAAGACGGTATCAAATACATTCGCGAATCTGCCAATCAAGGTCAGCCTGCGGCGCAATATCGTCTGGCAAAATTATACGAAGCCGGAATTGGCGTGGCCGCCGACCCTGACATGGCCCGTCAACTGACGGAACGCGCGGCCCGGTCCGGCAATCGTATCGCCATGCATGATCTCGGACTGTATTATGCAGAAGGCCGGGGCGGCGTAGAGCGTAACATGCAAACGGCCCTGAACTGGTTTGAAAAAGCCGCCGAACGCGGCGTTGTGGATTCTCAGTATAATTTGGGCGTCTTGTTCGAATCCTCACCTGAGATCGCCCGCGACGCCGTATCCGCCATGGTGTGGTACTCAATCGCCGGCAGCCAAGGGGATCAATTAGCCGCAAACCGCGTCGGCGTTTTGAACTCAGAGCTTTCCGCCGAAGATTTAAGCCGCGCCGAAGCGCGCATAAAGCAGTTTAAACCCACGGCGATCGACGAAGCCGCAAACGGTATCTTCCGATCCGTTCCTTGGACCATGCCGGAAAACAAACCGCTGAAAGCCTCCGCTGAATTAGTCCGTGACGCGCAAACTCTATTAGCGCAGCTCGGATATGAAGTCGGAACGCCGGATGGTGATTTCGGACCCCGGACCCGTCAGGCGGTTATTGCCTTTGAAAAAGCTAATGATTTACCTGAAACCGGCACCGTAACCGCATCTTTGCTGGACAGACTTGAGGCGGCCGCAGGCGTCTAGTAAGGTCGGCCTATGTCGCTGGCCATTATCATCGCTCAAAATGCTGAAGACGTGTCAGCCGTTAAAACCTTATTTCTGGAATATTTGGACTTTATCGAAACGGTGCTGCTTTGCACGGTCACCTTCAAGTCATTCATAGTTTAAAGAAAAATTCCATGGGTGACTCGGATGGATTTAAGATAAAATTTTTCCCTTTATAAACGCCGCGCGTCACGGAGTTGAAATCCGGAATAGACATTTCAAATAAAAATATACCTTCTCTATTTCCATGATAGTGACTGGATTGTGCTGCTGCAGAATCTGTGAAGATTGGCACATAAGGTTGGGTGCTGGATTTGTCTTGAACGACAACCATATGACTTCCATCCTGCGGGAATATGATTTCGTCATCATTGGGATAGCCCGTCGAACGCGTAGCAAAAAAAGCGATTGGTGTTGACCGAATGGCAAGCTCGACAGCCTCAGCGTAGCGGTGCCTATCAATAGCCCATTGTGTGAGCAGTTCTCTGAACGCATAATATTGATGTTTGACGTAAAAGGGATAGTTTTTGGATTTTATCGTTTCCAGTAAATCGGGATTGGTTAAGTTGGAAGTATAAAACAATTCCCTATCTGTAAAAAATTTTTCTTTGATTATGCGAGACATTGGTTTGACCATGGACTCGTCTTGGCTATTTAATTCAAACCCAAGAATATATTCATGTCGTGCGGTTTTTGAGTTTGGCAGCGATGCGAGATAGGCTTTCTCGACATTCTTTGTATTTTGACAGAGTAATAAAATTTGATCGAGAAAGTTCTCTTCGCGGTCAGGATATTGCAGCATTGCGCGCCTGACGGTTTCTTTAATCTCTGCGCGTGATGGCTGAACTTCTTCTTTTGATATGGCCGCCAAAGGTGCAGCAGTTTTATTTTCACGTCGAAATAAGCGTTTTAGAAAAGATGGAGGTTTTTCTTTTGCAGCAGATTTAGGGGCCCTCTTTTCTATCAAGGCTTTTTCGTCTGACTTCTCAATGTCAAAAATGAATGCGGGATTTTCTAACGAGAACCGGGAAAAAGAATGACCCATAACGGCCTCAATTCCGGCCCATATATTTTCCCCACTATCTTCGTGTGTCTCAAAGTTAGGGCGGTCTCCTTCATCCGTCATCGTGGTGCCGTCGACGACCATCACTTCCCGTAGAATAGTGCCGCTCTTGCTGTAGCTGAAAGCGTAAGCGCCACTCATGTCTATCATAGTAAAACAAAAAGAAGTGCCCTCAGGTGAAACTATATGATCTTGAATTAAATCAGGTGAGCAAAATAAGAGCGTGCCGGTGGGTGAAAACGCAACGCCAATTTTATTTTCTTCGTCCCACCAGTTCCGACTTATGTCTTCGAAGGTGACGGTTTTTTTATTACTGAGTGTAAACCGGATTTGTTGCTCTAGTGTTTCAATATTATTTTCATAATTGGCATCGAAAGCAATGCCCGCAATATTAAATCCCATAATGAGCTCTTCCTACATCAAGGCGTCCCGAATCAAACGGTACTGTTTCGCCGCTCAACTTTCATATGAAACCGTACTCAATGCAAAAAAATAATGAGCATGTCGTTCAGGTTCCACCGGTAACCGCATCTTTGCCGGACAGACTTGAGGCGGCCGCAGGTGCCTGGTAAGGTCGGCCTATGTCGCCGGCCATTTTCATCGCTCAAAGTGCTGAAGAAATATCAGCCGTTAAAACCTTATTCCTGGAATATTTGGACTTTATCGAAACGGCGCTGGGCCAACCGCTCGATTTCCAAGGTACGGAAAAAGAATTTTCTACTTTTCCGGATGTTTACGATTTTCTGCTCCTGGCCAAATTAGGCGATGAACCCGTCGCCGCTTGCGGGGTCAAAAAATTCAGACCTGATGTGGCCGAGCTGAAACGCCTCTATTGCCGGCCCTCCGGGCGCGGGCATAATTTGGGTGAACTTCTGACCATCGCATCCATGACCGAATCACGGAACCGCGGATTTACGGAAATGTATTTGGATACGGACCCGAAATTGACTCATGCCATGGCCATTTATGAGCGTCTGGGTTTCGAAGATATCCCGCGTTACTATGAAAATCCCATGGGTTGTTCCCGCTTTATGAAAAAAACACTTTAAGTATTCTTGCAGCCCGCTGAAATTTCTGTCAGCACCACACTATGAACGACAAGGTCATGGAAAAAATGTGGGAATTGGCCCCGGCGTTTGTGGAAGGTATTCCGCAAGGCAAAGCGCTCGGCATAAAATTCGTATCCGTTGATCGCGGTAAGGCCACATTTTCGCTTCCCTATAATACAAAAATTATCGGTGACCCGGCCACGCGCGTTATTCACGGCGGCGCCATTACAACCGTGCTGGATCAGGTCAGTGGCCTGGCCGTGGTCTCCAGCATTGTGACCGAAGAAAATATGACGAGCTTGGGCAATGTGGCCACGCTTGATCTGTCCATTGATTATATGCGTCCTGCCAAACCCGGCGAGACCGTGATTGCGACGGCCTATTGCTATAAAACCACCCATCATATCGCTTTTGTTCGCGGCGTTGCTCATGACGGTGACCCCAATGATCCTGTCGCGACCTCACAGGCAACATTTATGATCTCCCATCAAAGGGCCGGATCATGACCAATGAGGACAT
>CALJNJ010000188.1 GCA_937981945.1 uncultured Caulobacterales bacterium
GCGCGCCGGAGCCGGCAAATATGTCGGCGACGATCGCCCCGTCCATATCAGCGGACCAATCGGCATGGGCCAATATATTAAAAAGCGACTCGCGAGTTTGGTCGCTGGTCGGTCTGGTTTTGCGTCCTGACGGTGTATTGATGTTTCGGCCTCGGAGCCGTCCTGACACAATCCTCATTTTTTAGGTCGCGCGTTTCGGGTTTGAGTTCGGCGTCTGGGGGGCCGAGCGCCGTGATCTCTTTTGCCTTTTGTTTTGGGCTTACCCTTTCGAGCGCCCGGCTTGCCCTGTTTTTGGGATTGACTGCGGCCCGGTTCCGCTTTGGGAATGTCGACCAGATGACCGACCTGATCCCGAAGGATTCGGTTTTTGACCTCTTCCACACCGCCCTTGCTGATGCCCGCGAGTTGGAACGGCCCGTAAGATATTCGGATCAACCTGTTCACTCTAAGGCCCAGAGATTCCATAGCTCGCCGGACTTCGCGGTTTTTTCCTTCGCGAATGGCCACATGTATCCAGGCATTATCGCGTTGCTGGCGTTCCAATACGGCCTCAATTGGACCTGATGGTATGCCGTCTATGTCGATGCCGTCTTGTAGTCTATCCAGGTCGTCTTGCGTGATTTTACCATGGGCGCGGGCGCGATATTTCCGAACCCAACCTGTGGACGGTAATTCCAGCGCGCGGGCCAGTTCTCCGTCATTGGTCAAGAGCAGCAGACCTTCGGATGTCATATCCAGACGGCCGACCGATATGACACGCGGCAAATCCTTTGGGAGCTGATCAAAAATTGTCGGACGGCCTTCCGGGTCTTTATTGGTTGTCAGAAATCCCGGAGGCTTATGATAGCGCCAAAGTTTGGGCGGAGATTTCCGGACGGGTTTATCGTCAAACAGAACTTTGTCTTTGGAAGAAACTTTGAAGGCGGGCGTTGTGAGAACCTTGCCGTTTACTTTAACGCGTCCTGCCTCGATCAGTTTTTCAGCTTCCCGCCTGGAGGCTACACCGGCGCGCGCTAAAAATTTAGCGATCCGCTCTTCTTCGTTCTTTTGCATAGCTGACATGACTTGACCTGTGTGTGCTATCGTTCAATGTGCGCCTCATGACCGATGAGGATTATATGCGCGAAGCTTTAATCGAAGCGCAAGCGGCTTCTGTGCGGGGCGAAGTACCTGTCGGGGCAGTCATGGTCAATCATCAAACGCAAGAGATTGTCGCCAGATCAGGCAATGCGCCCATTTTACTGCATGATCCCACAGCCCACGCCGAAATCCTGACCATCAGAGACGCCGGCTATAAAACCGGTAATTATCGGCTCGGCGGGCTGACGCTTTACGTGACATTGGAGCCCTGTACGATGTGCGCGGGTGCCATCAGCCATGCCCGCCTGGACCGGATTGTTTACGGCGCGTCCGATCCGAAAGGCGGGGCAGTTCATTCGGGCGTCGGGTTTTTTGATCAGCCGTCCTGTAATCACAAACCCGAAATTATAGGCGGCGTTTTAGCTGAACCCTGCAGCCAAATTCTCAAAGACTTTTTCAAGCGCCGCCGATGAGACCCACCCTAAGGGAATATGTAGCCGGTGCCCGCACCGGAGCGCCCGTTCTCGCGGGTCAAAATTGGGGATATGTGTTTGGGGCGATCGGCGCGGTCTTGTTTTCGATGAAGGCGATTTTTGTAAAGCTGGCCTATCAACCCGTTGACGGCGTCTCTGCCAATGAAATTGACGCTATATCTTTGATGGCTATGCGGCTTGGGTTTTCCATGCCCATTTATATTTTGATCTTTTTCATGGCGATCAAAAAACTGCAATCGGCAGGAAAAGAGACCCCGCGATTTCGCCATATGTTGATGGCCGGAAGTCTTGGTGTTCTGGGATATTATATTTGCGCGTTTCTGGATATACAGGGCCTTAAATATGTCACGGCGCAGCTCGAACGGCTTTTACTCTTTACCTATCCTGTATTTGTTTTGGGATTGAGCGCTTTGTTTTTAGGAATAAGGCCGAGGCCTTTATCGCTATTGGGCGCCCTGATTGGATATTCCGGTATTGCGATTATCTTTGCGGGCGGAGACATTACGGCCGGGGAGAATTTGGCGCTTGGGACCGCCATGATTTTGGCCTGCGCCTTATTGTTTGCTGCCTTTCAACTATTGGCCAAACCCATGATTACCAAGCTTGGCAGTACAGTTTTCACCTGCTGCGCCATGTTTACGGCAGGGATCGTCATTTTTACCCATTTGATCACGCAAAATGCAGTGGAAGGAACGCTGGGCGTCCCTGACTGGCCGGCGCGTATTTGGGTCATCGGATTGGCCTTGGCATTTTTCTCAACCCTCATTCCGTCCTTTTTGGTCAATATCGCCATTGACCGCATTGGGCCGCAGTCCACGGCCATGTTGGGATTGGTTTCGCCTGTGGCGACTGTGGTCTTTGCTATATTTTGGTTAGGTGAACCGTTCGGAATTTGGGATGCGCTCGGCACTTTGATTACGCTTCTGGGTATTGGGTTTTACTCTTGGTATTCCCGCAAGCCGGTCCCTCAGAGCCAGCCCGCCGCTCGGGCCAAATAGACCAGGCCAATGAGTGTCACCAAATATTTGGTGTAAGATTTGAAATTGATGTCGCTGAGACGTTTTAAAACCTGAATTCCGATATAGGTGCCGAGCATAATACAGGGGATTGCGGCCGCGAAAAACCAAAGTGGCGGCAGCGTCCCAATACCGGTTGACTGAATAAGCGGGATACCAAAATAGACAATTTTGACCATGTGTGATCCGAACATGGTGACAGCCTTGGTGGCGACGATCTCTTGCCGGGTCAATTTCGTTTTCACATAGAAAAAATCAAGCGCGGGTCCTGCAACGCCGGCGGTTATATTGAGCGCCATCACCATGACGCCGCACAAAACCGCATGTTTGGGCTTTTCTGCGTCACCCTGAAAAAATCCGCGGGGCAACCAAAGCAAAAACGGCAATAGTCCGAGGATGAGGAACAATAGTCTTTTTTCCGGGACAAAAGAGATGAAAAACAAAACCGCAATGACGGGTAGGGCGCCCATTAAAGTAAAGCCCAGTACATCCCATCTGATATCGGGCCTTAAGAGATAACATCGATAAGAGTTGGACACGCTTTGAACGGCGCCGTGCACGACCATGGCTTCGGACACGCCCATAAAAAAGGTAATGACCGCCATAAAGATCATTCCGCCTGCCATGCCGAAAATGCCCGAAATACAGGCTGTAATCATGGCGGCGACAAGTAAAATCACGACGATGGGCATGATTATGTCTCTGCCCGCCTATTTACCAATGAGCAAGCATAAGCACGAATATATTTGATCAGAGTATTTGAGCTGCTTGCGAATCTATGTAGACGCTAGAGAAATGAGTCGGCAAAAATGCCGTGGGTTTGGTGACGGGAGGGTCCGATGGGCTTATTCAGCAGAAGTAAAGAAGATGCGCGCGATTATGATGCGCTGACAGGGAGTTCCGCAAGAACATCCCGGGAACCTATTGAAATACAAGAGAAAGTCTCACCGGTCCTGCCGGATATTGACGATCTGGATTTTGCCCGTCAGGCCATGGAGCAATTCTCTGCCGAGCTGCGCGAAAGCTCCGCAAAGCAACAATCTGCCATTAAGCGAATTTCGACGCTGAACAGCGCTATTTCGAAAATGGAACTGGATCTGAAAGCTCTCAGACGTGTCCAAGCCGACAATAAGGTCTTAGGTAAGAGTGTCGCTGAGCTTGAGTCCAAACTGTCGCAAAAGACAAGCTGGGCGAACGAGCTTGATAGTAAATTGTCAGATTTGGAACGCCGCCACGGTGAAACACGGTCCCATTTGGAAGAAGCGAAAGCCAGCTTGGCCGCGAGCCGGGACCAGGAAAGCGCTTTCCAAGCCCAAAATGTCAATCATGAGCGGACGATCCGGGCTTTAACGGCCAAATTTCAAACCGCTGAAGACAAAATCAATCACAATGACAATACGATTGATAAAATGCAGGATCGTCTTGATACGCAAACAGCTGAACTCGCGCAGCGCGAACGTCAAATCGTTGAGCTTCGCAATACGCTGGATGAGGTCAACGAGAAATACGCTTACAAGTCTGCTCAAAGCGATACGTCGACAGTGGAGCTTAAAAACCTACGGGCTGATTACTCCGACCTGAAATCCAAACATGTTGAAATGAGCGGCCAGCTTGAAAACGTCAAATATGATCTGTCCACACAGAAAAACGTATATGACGATACGATCAAACGCCGCGATGAAGAAAACCTCGCGCTGAAGACCAGGATCGATCAATTGGATACTCAAATCCGGATCAAAGAAAATATGGCAACCCATTTGGACCAAGAGTTCATCAGCTTGCGTAACGCATTGGTCAATGAGCGGGATCGGGCTGAGTCACTTGAAGATCGCCTTCGTCAGAAGTCGGAAGAATTTGAGCGCGGCGCGAAAGCGTTGCTCAAATCCAAGAAAGAATTTGAGAAGCTCAATGCCAAATTTGCAACAACCCTGGAAGACTTCGACATGCTGCGTAAGCTCAATCAGCAGCAGCGCGAAAAGTTGGAGCGTTACGCTTCGATTGGCGGTGTCAGTTCAGGTCAAAGCCTGCTGCACTCAGAAGTCTACACCAAAGACAAAGCCGTGGACGATTCAGAAAACGTCACACGGCTGAAGAAGAGCAGTTAAAAAGAATTCGCGTCCTTGCGAAATTTGCCCCGCTTCGGCGGGGTCTTTTTTTGCCTATAAAATGGTTTGACCGGTCTTTTCCCAATCTTTCAGGAAGGCTGCCAGTCCTTTATCCGTCAGCGGGTGATTGGCCAGATTTTTAATGACGCCCGGCGGCGCCGTCATGACATCGGCGCCGACCAAGGCGCATTCTTTGACATGATTGACACTGCGAATTGATGCGGCCAGGATTTCCGTCTCAAAGCCGTAATTATCGTAAATCAGGCGGATATCTTCAATTAACTGCAAGCCATCGAGCGTTATATCGTCCAAACGTCCGATAAACGGGGAAATGAACGTTGCGCCGCATTTGGCGGCCAGTAAGGCTTGGTTAGGGGAGAAGCATAAAGTGACATTGGTCGGCGTGCCTTCGCGGGACAGAATTGAACAGGCCTTCAGTCCGTCCATAGTCAGCGGTAATTTCACACAAACATTGCCGGCGATTTTGCGAAGCTCACGGCCTTCATCGACCATTTTGCCGGCTTCGGTCGCCGTCACTTCTGCGCTGACAGGGCCTTCAACCAATTTGCAAATTTCGGCGATGACTTCTTTAAAGTCGCGGCCGGACTTAGCAATAATGGATGGATTTGTGGTCACGCCATCGACCAAACCAATATCGTTCAGTTCGGAAATTTGCTCCAGATCGGCGCTATCGACAAAAAATTTCATAAGAAAACCCCTAATTTGACTTGCGAGTCGTTTGAGAAAGTTGCGTAACACACAATATGGCTGCGCAAAATGCACAAGTACTATTTCCTGTGAATGTCGAAGGTCCCTTCGACTATGAAGTTCCGTTTGATTTGGCGGTACGGCCCGGCGACTTTGTCTTTGCCCCTGTGGGTCAACAATTTAAACTCGGTGTTGTCTGGGGATTAAAGCCGGCAGAGCCCGGACGAACGCTCAAGCAAATTGCCGAAAAGAAGCATTGTGTGCCTCTGCCTCCGGCCATGCTGAAATTTGTCGATTGGACGGCCAAGTATAATTGCGCGTCGCCCGGAATGGTACTGCGTATGGTCTTGAGCGCGCGCAAAGCGCTGGACCCCAGCC
>CALJNJ010000189.1 GCA_937981945.1 uncultured Caulobacterales bacterium
TGTCATAAAATGTCCTGTCAAAAGTGGAATCTATGTCGTCAAATGACCCTATAAGCCCGAATCCGGCAGCGCAATCCCAATTTTCACCCGGCCTGTATATTGTCGCCACGCCTATTGGAAATTTGCGAGACGTGACCTTACGGGCCTTGGATGTGCTGCGCGCCGCCGATTTAATTTTGGCGGAAGACACGCGGCAGAGCCGAAAACTGCTGGATGCTTATAACATCAACACACCTTTGACAGCCTATCATGACCATAATGTGGCAAAAATGCTGGATGGCGTAATGAAAAAATTGGACGAGGGCGCGGTCATTGCCCAGATCAGTGACGCCGGTACGCCGCTCGTTTCCGATCCCGGATTTAAATTGGTCCGCGAAGCCGTCACGCGCGGACATTCCGTTTACCCGGTTCCGGGCGCTTCGGCGCCTATGGCTGCCTTGGTCGCCGCCGGGCTGCCGTCCGATCGGTTTTTGTTTGAGGGCTTTCTGCCGTCCAAATCATCCGGCCGCCGCAAAATTTTGACCGAACTGTCCGGTCTCAGATCGACGCTCATATTTTTTGAAAGCGGCAATCGTTTGGTTGATATGCTGTCAGATGCGCTGGACGTCTTGGGTGAGCGTCCGGCCGTTATCGCCAGAGAGCTCACGAAGAAATATGAGGAAATCAGGCGGGGTCAATTGAGCGAGCTGATAGAGAGCGCGAGCGCCACGCCCGCAAAAGGTGAAATCGTTGTTTTAATCGGAGCGCCTGCCGAGGCCGCGAAATGGGACGAAGCCGCGATTGACGCCGCGCTGAAAGAGCGCCTTTCCGAGCTCGGGGCCAAACGGGCCAGCGCCGAGATCGCCGAACTGGCTAATTGGGCCAAGCGGGATGTTTACCAAAGAGCGCTCAAACTAAAATGAGTAAGACAGAGCGGCAAAAGCGCGAAAAGCTGGGGCGCCGCGCAGAATTTTTGGCCGGCCTCTATTTGCGGGCTAAAGGTTACCGCATATTGGAGACCCGGTTTAAAACCAAAGCCGGGGAAATTGATCTAATTGCCCGAAAGAAAAACTTGATTGTTATGGTCGAGGTTAAGGCGCGCCGTGATCTTGACGCCGCGCGGGAATCCATAAGCTATAAGTCTCAAAAGCGTATTGAACGCGCTGCCAATCTATATTTGGAGACATCCCCGGAATTTCAAAATTTCGACCTGCGCTATGACGCCGTTTTTTTGATCGGACGCCGTCTCATCCATGAACCGGCGTTCTGGTAACGTAGTTGTGACGGCCTCTTGAATTGCGCTTTGGATTTTGCCCGGATAATAAAAGCTCATGAAAACTTTTTATAAAACTGCCCTCTCAACCGGTATTTTGCTTGCTGGCGCACCCGCCGCTTTCGCCGGCGAATCTCCCCAAACTGTTGTTGAGTTATTTACATCTCAAGGCTGCTCCTCCTGCCCGCCGGCCAATGCCTTTATCAGTGATTTGTCCGAAGATGATGACAAGCTCGTTCTCTCTTACGGGGTCACCTATTGGGACTTTTTGGGCTGGAAAGACACATTTGGAGATCCGGAATTTACGGCCCGGCAAAAACTCTACGGCGAAAGCTTAGGGATCGGTTATGTCTACACGCCCCAAATCGTTGTGAACGGGGCAAAGCATGCGGCGCGTTATAAACGCAAAGATGTCGACGGGGCTCTTTTGGCGCCCGTCAAAGATGTTTCCGTTGACCTGATGGAAGCCGACGGACATTTGCGGATTGAAACGGACGCGGACCGCGCCGTTATTGTGACCTTTATGCCGGGAACCCAATCCATAGACGTGGAGCGCGGGGAAAATCGCGGGCGGACGTTACGTCTTTCAAACGTGGTCACTAATGTGCAGCCGGTCACACCCGGCGCGACTGAAATTCCGGTGAAAGATGATTTGGCCTATGCCGCTCTTGTCCATGATCCGGAGACATTTGAACTTGTGGGCGTGTCGGTTCTGACTCCCAAATAAAAAGAAACCCCGTCCGAACGGGGCGCGTGTCGGACGAGGTTTCAAAATGTTGAATTCCCTGGTTTCAACACTAAAGCAGCGCTTGATGCGTATCCCCGCAAAAGGAACGGACGCTGCGGGGATTGATGTAAAACATTTCTTTGTTTTTGGAATGGCAGAATGCGCCTAATATTTGATATTTCGCGCCATATTTATATGAATACACAAACAAATTTGACAAATCAGGCCACATAAGGGGAAATAATCTACTTTACGATGAAATTATAGAGTCTGGCAGGACCTCCGGTGCCGGCCAGGGGCGAGCGAACTTCAACATCGAGTCCGTAATTTCCGGGCGGAAGGGATGTATAGGTAATTTCAGACGGGGATTTATAGTCCGACCAATGGTCATCAAACCCGTCCAAGCGGTAACGCATCAAACAATCATCTAAATACCATGAGGTCGCAATTTCTGCGGTCAGGCGCCAATGTCCCGTCGGAACCATTGGAATGTCAGCGCTTTCATCCGGGGTCGTCCCGAACCAGTTTATCTCTGACAACACGGCTGTCGGCGTATCTGTTTTTCGGGATAAATCATTCAGGTCAACAACCCGCAGTCCCGATCCCAAGCCGCAATAGAGTTTATGATTATTTATCACCTCAACGGAGCGGCTGGTCGTAAATTCCCACGGGATATCTTCAAAGCTGCCGGATATTCGGTTTCGGGTTTCACCGCTATGGTCATCATAAATATTGAGCCCGTCAGAACTGCCGGCCACTAAATTTCCGCCTTCAAACCATTTGATTGTCCACGCCGCAATGGGCGGGCCCGGTTCGATGAGGACTTTGCAATTACCGTTATCATTGCGTTTGGTAATCAAATTGTCGTGGGCGATATATAGGTTCTGCGCCTTATCATGGGTCACCGCATAGACATTGCTGTTGTCAGACATTGTGTCGATGGCAATGCTGCAGGCCTTTTTTCCGTCATAACGAAACAGACCGCGGCCCAATGTTGCAATCCACAATTCTCCTCTTGGGCCAATATGCAGAGAGTACACATAGCCAAGACCGCTCCCATTATCGTCCAAAATTTCTTCGGCGCCTTTCGGACCAATGCGGGCTAATCCGCGAATGGACCCGACAAAAAGAGCTCCTTGGTGAAAGACCAGCGCCCGGCACGGAGCGGCAATAACGCGGCTGTCTTTGTGCCGGTAGGGTATGGTCACGGACGGATTAATGGAACAATAGAGCCCTTGCTGAGTGGCGAGCCAGACTTTGCCGAAATCATCGGTCAAAACATCCCAAATGGCCAATGAGGTCAAAATCGTATCTCGCTGCGGCAGGGATAATCCTTTGGACCCGCCAATAATGACATCGCCGCCCGTTTTTCGGATCGACAAGACAGGACCCACATTGGGGTCGGCGCTGCCGTCAAATGTATTGCGCATTGAACTGATCCGAAGAAGAGCTTGTCCGGAAGTTGAAATCCAAACATTTGCAAATCGGTCCAGCATGATGTGATTGACGCTGAGATTTTCCCGTACAATTTCAGGGTCAGAGAACTTTTGATGGCTATACCGAACCTTGCTCAGACTATTTCCGTGTCCGACCCATATCCGTCCGGAATTATAATCCATGGCGGACACGCTTTTCTCTGCGCTAATGGAATCAATGAGTTTCCCGGCGTTTGACATAGAGGCTATACCGCCCGATCCGCCGATCAAAACATGATCATCATCCAGAGCGGCTAAGCTTGTCGGCGCACCAATTTTAGCCTTCTTATACTCCGTGTCAAAAATTTCCCCGTCCGTATTTATACGGGCAAGTCCCGCCCGCGCGCCGACAACCCAATGACAATCCGGTCCCGAACTGATGACGCGATGTATGGTCTCTCTTGCCAGTAAGGCATTGGCGATAGGCTTGGCATTTTCACCGGGTTTTGCGATATAAAGGCCTCGGGCCGTCCCGATCAGACCTGCGTTTTCCTCGCCGCCGATTGTGTTGACGGTCCCGATATTTTCAGACCTGATGATTTTCAGATCCGGTCCTTGAATATCAAGAATTTCATACCCCACATCCGAGCCTATCCATAAGGTTCCGTCCGGATGAACAAACACGGTGCGAAGGCCGTGAGAGCTCAGCCCCTGTCGCCGTCCGAAGATACGAATTCTGACACCGTCATAACAAGCCAGACCGGCCGGTGTTGCGCTCCAAACCCGGCCGTCCGGTGAACACAGAGATTGGTGGATTTGAAGGGAGTTGAGACCTCTGCGATGGTCAAACCGTTCGATCGGAAGCCGATAAGAGGATTTATAAGGCCGTTTTTCCAAACCTCGTTCGGGCGGCGGATGTATGTGCAAATCACTCATGGCCGGATTGTTTCCAGCGCTTGAGAGCCCGGCTGAAACTGGCCTGATCTTTATATCCTAATTTCTCGGCAATATCAGCGCGGGAAAGATCCGTATTGGCCAGTAAATTTTCAGCCCGTTCTTTTGTTATCTGTTCGAGGATTTCGCGAAATGATGTTCCGGTGGTTTCCAAACGGCGATTAAGCGTGCGCGGAGACAAACCCAAAGCTCTCGATATTTCGGATAGTGTCGGGCGATGATTGGTAATGGTTTTAATTTGATCGCTGACTTTGTTTCTGAAGCTTCGGTCTTTGGTCTCCGTCAACGTCAAAATTTCAGACAAAGCCTTGTTATAGTCAGCAGATTGTGATCCGGACATGGGCTTTGCGCAGATAGAAACGGGAACGGCTAAACCGCTTCGGTTTTGATCTTTGAGAACCGTAAAGGGCTGTACGCCCATAGGCACCGATTTTTCTTGGAGTATTTTGATCTTCTTGCCGGCTCTTCCCAGAGATTTTCCAAAAATATCCAAGACCAAGGCCAGGCAGAAATTCTTTAGGGTTTGCAGTCCTGCATCCTGCCCCGGGTCCGCCGCTGAAATGACGTCGACGGACAGAAGAGTCACGTCATCTTCCGTAAAAGTTTCAAGGCAAAGGGCCGGGCTCCATAAAGGCGCAAAGCGAACCAACACATCCATGGCTTCGCCGATTGAGTGGGCATTGCGCGCTGCTTTTGCAACCGGATCCATGGCGTAATAACGGGCGGAGAATTTGTGACGACCGACCCAATTATTCCCAAGAATGTTCGTCAAATTTCCAAAGATAACGGCCTGATCATAAAGACCGATCCGGGCATTGCTCCGGGTAAGTTTTCGCCGTTCTGTATTAATTGTTCCGGCCAGGATTCGCTGCGGGTCATCTTTGGCGTAGGCATCCAAAAGAGATGTTATCAAAACAGCGCTTGATGTCGCGGAATTTAAACTGCGCGAATCCATAAACAGGCCTTTCCCCCGCGCGCACTTTACGGAATATCAAGTCAGGCGCAATAACAAGGCAAAGGGTTTTACATCAGCCGCGGCGCGCGACCGTAACATAATTAATGGCCAGATCGTTGGAGAACCGCCAGCGCTGCGTCAACGGGTTAAGGCTCATACCAATCGGATCGTCAGGGGACAGGCCGGCATCGTTAAGCCAAAGCCGCAGCTCATCGGGCTTGATAAATTTGTCGTAGTGATGCGTGCCTTTGGGAAGCCACCGCATAATGTATTCTGCGCCGACAATCGCTAAGGTGAAAGCTTTCATGGTTCGGTTTATGGTGGAGCAAATCATCAACCCGCCTTCGCGGACCATTGCGCCGCAATCTTTGACAAAATCCGGCGGATTGGCGACATGTTCGATAACTTCCATATTCAGGACAGCATCAGCCGGCGGTTCGCCGCTGGCCACTAATTGCTCAATGGTTCCGTGGCGATAATCGATGTCCAACCCCATCTGCCGCGCATGAGTTTTGGCGGTTTTGAGGTTCTTTTCCAGCGCATCAACGCCAATCACATTTGCGCCCAGCCGCGTCAAAGGCTCGCAGAGCAGCCCGCCGCCGCAGCCAATGTCCAAAAGGCGAAGACCTTTGAGGGGCAAGTCAGCATTGGGATCGCGATGAAAGTGTTCGCAAAGAGTTTCCTTGATAAAGCCGATACGAAACCCATTCATCACGTGAAGCGGCTTAAACTTGCCGGAAGGATTCCACCAATCAGCGGCCATACGGGCAAAACTTTCCATTTCCTTCGGATCAACGGAAACCGATGAAATATGTTCGGGGGCAGTTTCTGAATAGGCCATAGCAGAGGCTCCGATCTGTCTTTGAAATATAGGGATAAGATATTGTTTGTAAAAGGGCCGGGACCCGCGTAAAAGCGCCGCGTTTTGTTTAGAGGTATTTAAATGGCGCGTATCGTCATGAAATTTGGGGGAACATCGGTCGCAGATCTTGACCGGATCCGCCGCGTTGCTGATTTGGTCGAAGGTGAAGCGCGCGCCGGCCATGAAGTCGCCGTCGTGGTTTCGGCTATGAGCGGCGAAACCAATCGTTTGGTTGCGTTTGTCGATGCGCTGGACGGGGATCTTGTCGGCGGGGACAATAAAACCCGCGGTGATGCCATTGATGATGAATATGACGCTATTGTTTCTTCCGGGGAACAAGTCACATCAGGATTGCTGGCGATCGCCCTGCGCCGCCGCGGCTTGAAGGCCCGATCATGGCTTGGCTGGCAAATACCGCTCAAGACGGATATGGCCCACGGAAAAGCCCGAATTGAGGCGATCGACAATGAATTGCTCGATACATCCATGAGCAGCGGAAACATTGCGGTTGTCGCAGGATTTCAGGGAATTGCCGCTGACGGAAGAATTTCCACTTTGGGCAGAGGCGGATCGGACACGTCCGCCGTTGCTTTGGCTGTGGCACTTAAAGCAGACCGCTGCGATATTTATACGGATGTGGACGGTATCTACACAACGGATCCGCGCATTGTGCTGGAGGCGCGGCGCCTGAAGCGGATCGCTTTTGAAGAAATGTTGGAACTGGCCTCACTTGGGGCCAAAGTATTGCAGGTGCGCTCTGTTGAGCTGGCCATGAATAATAATCTCCCCATCCGGGTTTTAACCAGTTTTGCCGAAGACGGCGCTGACAATCCCGGAACTTTAGTCTGTCATGAGGATGAAACTATGGAAGAACGTGTTGTCAGCGGAGTGGCTTACTCCCGCGATGAAGCTCAGATCACAATATTAAGACTGGCGGATAAACCGGGTATGGTGGCAAAAATTTGCAAAACCATGTCGGACGCAAATGTGATTGTGGACATGATCGTCCAGTCCATTTCCAAAGCCGAATCGGCAGCCAATTTGACTTTTACGGTCGGCAAACGGGATTTGGACAAAGCCTTGGCCGCTTTGGAGGCCGTGAAAGATGAGATTGGCTTTGAAGGCATCACATCCGATTCCAATGTTACAAAGGTCTCCATTGTCGGGATCGGCATGCGGTCTCACACCGGTGTCGCTCAGACCATGTTTGAAGCTCTGGCCGAGCGGGGAATTAATGTGGAGGTGATTGCCACATCTGAAATTAAGATTTCCGTTTTGATCAATGCTGAGTATACAGAGCTGGCCGTCCGCGCCCTTCACAGCGCGTTCGAGTTGGAGGTGGCTTAAGCTCGTCATTCATTGATGAAAAAGTTTAAAAAATTATATTTGCATGTCGGCCATTTGTTGTCGTCGAAAGCGGTCAAGGATGCGTAAGCTGGAACGATTGATTCTACATATCGGACGTCATAAATCCGGTACAAGTTCGCTACAACATTTCTTCTCAAACAATCCGGGTCATCTAAAAGCCGCCAACATATTTTATCCTTCGGCAGGCATAAGTAAGCGAGGTCCGGGCCATCACGCACTGGCGAAAGCCTGCGATAATCCTAAGCGGATGAAAAATGAATTAAGCACCCTTTTGGATGAGATCAGCGGGGAAGTTAAGAACCAATCCTGTGAAACCGTCTTAATCTCCAGTGAAGCGTTTCAGGGTCTGA
>CALJNJ010000190.1 GCA_937981945.1 uncultured Caulobacterales bacterium
CTATTTAAGCTTCAAACTTCAAGTTTGATGCCCAAATTCCCCCATTGCGGGATAAACTGCGCGAATTTTAAAAATATAGGATTAATGGATTAGAAAAATGCCTGAATACCCGTTTGAGCGCGGCCTAAAATGAGAGCGTGAATATCGTGGGTCCCTTCATAGGTGTTGACGGTCTCCAAATTCATGGCATGTCGCAGAATATGATATTCTTCGGAAATACCGTTCCCGCCGTGAATGTCCCGAGCAACCCGCGCAATATCCAATGCTTTTCCGCAATTATTGCGCTTCATCAGACTGATGCTTTCAGGGGCCCACGCACCTTCATCCATAGCCCGGCCCAGCGCCAATGACCCTTGCAAACCAAGAGCAATTTCCGTTTGCATGTCTGCCAGTTTTTTCTGAACAATCTGAGTTCCGGCAATAGGTTTCCCAAACACGATGCGCTCAAGGGCGTAGTCTCTGGCGGCGTGCCAGCAAAACTCAGCTGCGCCCATAGCGCCCCAGCTAATGCCGTATCGAGCCTTGTTCAGACAGGAAAACGGCCCTGTTAAACCGCTGACCTCAGGGAAAATATTCTCTTCGGGAATAAAACAATCATCAAAAGCCAGTTCACCGGTAATGGAAGCTCTCAAAGAAAGTTTTCCTTTGATCTCAGGTGCGGTGAAACCTTTCGTTCCTTTTTCGACAACGAAGCCACGGATTTTTCCGTCAAGCTTGGCCCAAACCACCGCCACATCAGCGACCGGAGAATTCGTGATCCACATCTTCGTTCCGTTTAAAATATACCCGCCGTCAACTTTCTTGGCGGTCGCTCGCATAGCGCCGGGATCGGACCCGCCGTCAGACTCGGTCAGCCCGAAACATCCGATAAATTCACCGCTGGCCAACTTGGGCAAATACTTCTGCTTTTGGGCTTCAGTTCCAAAAGCTTCAATGGGGTACATAACCAATGAGCTTTGCACGGACATCATTGAGCGGTATCCGCTGTCCACGCGTTCGACTTCCCGCGCAACCAGACCGTAAACCACATGACTGGCGCCAATTCCGCCATATTCCTCGGCCACCATGGCGCCCAGCAGGCCAAGTTCACCCATTTCCGTAAAAATTTCCCGGTCAAACCGTTCTTCACGATTGGCGGAAATAACGCGAGGCATAAGCTTGTCCTGACAATAGCTTCGCGCGCTGTCTCGGATCATGCGTTCGTCTTCGGTCAGCTGCATATCCAAAAATAACGGGTCTTCCCATTTGTGACGTAGCTCTGAGTTTTTATCGGCCATGCTATAATCCTTTGCGGGCGCTAGATCTGCGCTTTTACGGGCCCTTTTCGGGTGTGTCTGAGTGATGCATTTCCACTCCACCAAGCAACATCTTCGCCCGGTTTCAAGTTTAAAGCGTCATATTCTTTCTTTGGCATTAATAAGCCTTGAATTGAAGAGGCTGCGGAACAAACGACCGCTCTGAAATCTTCAACGATTCCGGCGCAGACTAAATGCGGCTGTCCGCCGGCAACCGAATCCACAGGCATTGCTGCACCGCTTTTGCGGTTCATAATCGTCCTGATCGTATCGCGATAGGCATGGACGATGGGTCCTGCATCAAACAAATCAATTGTGCCGGAAAATATAAAGCCTTCGGCCTGGAGCATCCGCATAGCAGCATTACCCGAAGGATGCGGCTGCGCCAAAGAGGCTCGAACTTCGATTGGAAAGTCGGATACATCGACTTTGCCGATCGGGACAATATCCCCCAAAGCATCAGGATTTCGATCAAAATATTCCGTATCAGCTTCCAGAAAGGTTTTTTCCAATTTGTCCTTGAACAAATAATCGTAAAGCGGGCTTCCTTGGGCCCCGCAAATACCGCGCAGCTCGGCGATGATCGTGTCGCCGAAACGCCAGGACTCTGCGGCCATAAGCAAGTACCTGACCTTGGCCAGATACTTTCCCAACCCATAAGCCCTGTAATCCGGATGCAGAAATAATGAACCAACTTCGGTTGCGCCGGTAAATCTGGACGACGCCGACAAATATTGATCAAGCCCATCGCCTAAAAAATCAAAATTGATGAACGGGCTATCAACGCCGATTTGAGTTTTGACGGCGGCGCACCCGATTAGTTTTTCGTCTGAAAACATCGCCAATAAATATTTGTGCGGTTCGGACAAATCCATTTTGCCCGAAAAGCTCTTTTCAGACTTTTGGACATAATCGAGTAAGAATTCATAGCGCGGCTGCAATGATGACAACCCACCGGTAGACTGAAGGACCATATCCAGCAAGGCATCGGTATCTTCGGTCGCGATGGGGCGAATATTTATTTGTCCCGGCAGTTCTTTAGCCATGCATTCCCCAATGCAGAATCATAATTTCTGTCAAGTTGGCACATAAACCTCATGAATTGCAGTGACAAACTGCACATTTTCGGGTATGTTTTCTACCATATTGATAAACAAATTGCTCAAAATGGATAGAATTACCTTCAAAGATCGAGAATTACTGAATGTGCTTAGGCGCAATGCACGCGCCAGTATTACGGAGATTGCCAAGCAATTGTCAGTTTCGCGCTCGACGGCACAAAAGCGATTGGAAAGACTGGAAAACAGCGGCGTCATATCCGGCTACACAGTGCAAATGTCAGGTGAGTATTCCGGTCAGGAAGTCCGGGCTCATATTTCAATCACCGTTCAGCCGCGGATGACATCCGCCATCGTCGCGGCCATGAAAAAATTTGATGATGTTCGCGCCATACATTCGGTCTCGGGACCGTTTGATTTAATCGCCGAAGTAGCCGCTCCTGATGTGACCCGGCTTGACGGCATAATAGACGAAATCATTGCCATAGACGGCGTTGAAAGAACGGAAAGCTCCGTCATCCTGTCAACGAAGTTAAAACGCTAGACCAAACGGCTCTGTTTAAGCGCCGCGCCGACAAAGCCCCTGAACAAAGGATGTGGATCAAACGGTCTGGACTTAAGTTCCGGATGGTATTGCACACCGATAAACCAAGGATGGTCAGGTATCTCAACGATCTCCGGCAATACGCCGTCGGGCGACAGCCCCGAGAACAACAGCCCTGCTTTTTCTAGCTTGTCTTTGTAATCAATGTTCACTTCATAGCGATGGCGATGGCGCTCTTCGATAGACTCAGACCCATATTCCTCAGCCACCAGTGACCCCTTGACCAAAGATGCAGGATAGGCTCCCAGGCGCATTGTGCCGCCGAGATCCGTTTCCGCATCCCGCTCGACCTTTTTATTCCCCTTAGTCCATTCCGTCATCAAGCCAACGATAGCGGTTCCGCTCTCGCCGAACTCAGAAGAGGTCGCGTCTTTGATCCCCGCCAGATTTCGCGCCGCTTCAACCACGGCCATTTGCATGCCGAAACAAATCCCGAAATACGGCACGTTTTCCGTGCGTGCAATGTGGGCCGCTTTGATCTTACCTTCGGCGCCCCGCTCGCCAAATCCGCCCGGCACCAGGATTCCGTGTACATCTTTGAGAACCGCGGTCACATCTTCGGTATTGTCGAAATCTTCAGCTTCAAGCCATTTAATATTGACTTTGACCTGATTGGCGATGCCGCCGTGAACCAAGGCCTCGGTGATGGATTTATAGGCGTCAGGCAAAACCGTATATTTCCCGACGACTGCAATATTCACTTCGCCGTCCGGATTTTGCAGCTTGTTGGAAATGGAAGTCCACTCTGACAGCTCTGCGTCAGGAGCATCATCAATACCAAAATGCGCCAGAACTTCGGCATCCAACCCTTCTTCGTGATAGGCCAGCGGAACGTCATATATGGATCTGGCATCCAGGCCCTGTACAACAGAGCTTTCCCGAACATTACAAAAACGCGCGATTTTTTTACATTCATCTTGTGGGATACGCCGATCAGCCCGGCACAGTAAAATGTCCGGCTGAATACCAATCGACCGAAGTTCTTTGACACTGTGCTGTGTCGGCTTTGTCTTCATTTCTCCGGCCGCATTGATAAACGGCAGCAGTGTGACGTGTACAAATAAGGTTTGGCCGCGCGGCAGTTCCTGAGACAATTGCCTGAGAGCCTCAAAAAACGGCAAGCCTTCAATATCTCCAACAGTTCCGCCAACTTCGCAAAGTACAAAATCGACATCTTCGCCGGCATCGGACAGCACAAAATCTTTAATTTCATTGGTTACATGGGGGATAACCTGCACGGTTGCGCCGAGATAATCTCCGCGCCGTTCTTTTTCGATTATATTGGAATAAATACGCCCGGTTGTGATGTTGTCGCTTTGCGCCGCTGACACACCGGTGAACCGTTCATAATGCCCCAGATCCAGATCGGTTTCAGCCCCGTCATCCGTGACATAGACTTCACCGTGTTGATAGGGTGACATCGTCCCCGGGTCGACATTTAAGTATGGATCAAGCTTACGCAGACGAACTTTATATCCCCGTGCCTGCAACAAAGCACCCAAAGCAGCAGACGCAAGCCCTTTGCCCAAGGACGAAACAACACCGCCTGTTATGAATATGTATCGTGGCATAGCCCGTCCAAAATAAAGACCGGCTGTCCTAAAAGACGCTTATTCGTCTTCAGGAGTCTCCGCCGGGTCCGTGTTTGTCTCGGAAACATTTTCGTCAGGATTGGTGCCCGCTTCTGTTGTTTCTTCAACGTCATCTAACGGGGTTGTTGTCTCACCTGAATCGGTTTCACTCGTCAAGGGGTCAACTGTTAATGCAGGAATGTTATCCGCAGATTCTTCAACAGCCTC
>CALJNJ010000191.1 GCA_937981945.1 uncultured Caulobacterales bacterium
GACATAGACATTAATATCAGAGCTGCGGCCTCGGTTTTGAATGAAATCGATGAGCGACATATCGTCGGCGACCGGATTTGTGTCGGGCATAATAACCACGGAAGTGACCCCGCCGGCCGCGGCGGCGTTCGCGGCAGTGGCAATGGTTTCGCGGTTCTCAGAGCCAGGTTCCCCGGTGGAGACCCGCATATCAATCAGACCGGGCGCGGCGACCAAGCCGGCGACGTCAATAGCCTCGCCGATGACATCAACGGCGCCAATGGCGGAAATATGACCGTTTTCAATACAGATATTGCCAATGTCATCATAGCCGGTTGCCGGGTCTATAATGCGCGCGCCTGTCAGAGTCAGCCGGCTCATGAGACACCGTCCTGCGCATCGGACAGGGCGTGTAAAATGCCCATGCGCATGGCGACGCCTGATTCAACCTGTTGAGTGATCAGGCTGATCTCTGGGTCATCGGCAACATCAGAGCTGATTTCGACCCCCCGGTTCATAGGGCCGGGGTGCATGACAACGGCGCCGTCTTTAGCATAGCCCAATTTGGTCCGGTCCAGACCGTAAAAATGGAAATATTCCCGCTTGGACGGGACAAAAGCTCCGGACATGCGCTCCAATTGCAAGCGCAGCATCATCACCACGTCACAGCCTTCAAGACCTGTCTCCATATCCTGAAATACGTCGACGCCCCAGCGGTCCGCATCGGCCGGGATCAATGTCGGCGGTCCGACCAGACGAACTTCGCAGCCCAAAAGATTGAACAATTGTATGTCTGAACGGGCCACGCGGGAATGGGCGATGTCGCCGCAAATGGCAATGCGAAGGCCGCCAATATCCTGTCCGAAATGACGTCTGAGGGTAAGCGCATCCAGAAGGGCTTGGGTCGGATGTTCATGCATACCGTCCCCGGCGTTGATCACAGATCCTGAAACTTTTTGTGCGAGCAGGGCGGGCGCGCCGGAGGCATTATGCCGAACCACCAAAATATCTGGGTTCATGGCGTTTAGGGTTGTGGCCGTATCCAGCAGGGTTTCACCTTTTTTCACGGATGAGCTCGCTACGGACATGTCGATCACGTCAGCGCCCAAACGGCGCCCGGCGATTTCAAAGCTTTTCTGCGTCCGCGTCGAGTTTTCGAAAAACAAATTTACCAGGGTTTTCCCGCGTAAAACAGACCGATCCGGTGATTTTTGGACATCAAGATCCAGATAACGTTCACCCAAAGATAAAAGCGTTTCAATGTCTGGTCTGGAAAATTGGGAAATGGACAGGCAATGCTGTTGTTCGAAAGGGTATCCGTAGCTGGATGCCATAAGTCCTCAATTGCAATTTGCGCCGCTTTAATGGGAGTGCTTGATTGAGTCAAAGCAATTTATGACTTATACTTTACGGATGGGGATTTACGGTTCGATAAAATGGGTCACTTTTGGGCTGTTGCTCTATGTGGTTTTCGTTCTAATTCGGATTTTGAAGCAAAGAAATCCAACCCAAATTGAGCTTGAAGGGGTCGTTTTAAAGGATCTGGATCCGTTCCTGACCCGCCGGCTCAAAACCGTAAAGACAGGCGCTCCGGCCTATAAATATCTTGATGACTTTAAGCGCTCATCGCAAAAATTTCCGAAAAACCCTGACATATTGCTGGCCTATATCTGGCTTCAGGCTGAAGTGGTCGAAAGCGGGGTCTTTATTGACAGTTTGCGGGAGGATTATAACCAAGCTGATGCGGATCTGCGACGCTGGCAACAAACATTTGGCCACGCAATGCGCGATATCGAGCCGATTGAAATGAAACTCGCCGTTTTGGACAAGCGATTGGGGAATTTCGGCGTTTAAAGGGCGCGCAGCCGATCCAAAACGCCCTGCAATATATAAGCGGCCGCCATTTTATCGACATTTTCAGCTCTTTTTTTCCGGCTCATATCACCTTCGAGCAATGTTCGTGTCACAGCCATTGTGGACAATCGTTCGTCCCACAGGAAAATAGGGACATCTCTTATCTTGAGGAGGTTTTGGCAGAAATCCCGCACCGATTGGGCGCGGGGACCGTGGGAGCCGTCCATATTGACCGGCATTCCAATCACGAGAGCAGCGGCCTCTTTTTCATCATAAGCCTTGAGTAAAATTTGCGCGTCATCGGAGAATTTCTTGCGCTTAATCGTGAAAAGCGGAGAGGCGATAAGCCGGGTTTGATCGCTAATGGATAAGCCGAACGTCTTGGTGCCGGGGTCAATGCCCAATAAAGCCCCGTCAAGATCGTTCAGTTCTGCCAATGAAATGATTGCCATGACGGGCATGTAGAGAGAGAGGCGGGGCGGGGCAAGAGGCGATGTTAGCCGTTTTCCGGATTGATACCGATAAAATGCTTGTCCACATAAGCCTTGATCAAGCGGTTATCTTTTTCCGTGTCGTAAGTCAGCTTTACCACTTTATCGAGTACGACTTCTTTGGTCGGGCCGTTCAGTCCGATAATAAATACAGGCACCTGCGCTGCATAGGCCATGCGCAAATAGCCCTTTTTATAGCGCTCCACTTTGGATCTGGTGCCTTCCGGCGTAATGCCCAGCCAGACATTGTCGTTTTCTTTGAACCAATCCGCCATTTGTGTGGTCAGATCGGTTTTCTTGGACCGGTCAATGGGCACGCCGCCCAGTTTTTTCCAAAGGGCACCAAAGGGCCAGATAAAGGCTTCCTTTTTCATCATCCAGGAAAACCGGAGCCCGACCGCCAACATACAGGACATGGCCAATACGAAATCCCAATTGGATGTGTGAGGCGCGCCAATTATGATGAGCTTTTTCTCATTGGGCAGTTCGCCGGTGATTTTCCAGCCGATCAGCTTCAGAATTGTCTCGCCGATCCAGCGGGTGACGGCATTGCCCATACGCGGGGTCGATGCGCTGACAATGTCATTATCATATTTGGCCATAAAACTTCCTTGGAACGCGCATAGCGGAGCTCATCGGAATTCGCAACGGGAAGAATAAGCGAACGGAATTCTCTAAATCATTGAAAGCCCGATTGATTTGCTGTACCAAAGTCTTTCTCTGGAACCGACTATTAAGCAATTGGGGGCGAGATGGTCACACGCAAACTGGAAAACCTTCTGGTTTTACTCGCGCTTGTCATTCTGATCGACAAGAAAGTTTACCGCGAAGAAGTTGAGGTATTCGCCTCGGCGGCTGCAACCCTGTCTGCAGAACTGGATCCCGGTCTTTTCTTCACCGAAGGCATGGCAGCTGATTGGTTCCGCGAAAACAGACGGCGTTTGGAAGAAAAGCTCGGCCACAAAGACAAAAATGACCTGATTGATAAGGCATTGAAGAATTTTGACGAGTTTCCCCGGATCAAGAAGGTCTTCTTCAGCATGATCCGAATAGCCCACGCCGATAATGAGTATCATGAAACCGAACACGCCATGATCAAGCGGGC
>CALJNJ010000192.1 GCA_937981945.1 uncultured Caulobacterales bacterium
ACGCGGACACGCGGCAATCGTCCCCGTTTATAAGCCAGCTGCGTCAGCCCGGCAGATACCAATAGAGGCAGCCATAAATGGGGGCGAAGCTTGACGGATTGCAACACAAACCTGCCCCAAGTCCCTCGTTTGGTCAGGGTATAATCCAAATCAAAAATGGCGATATTACCCGACGGTTTAGTCATTCTTCCATCCAGGAAACGACTGGCTTTCGACTCAAATTCGCAATGATGAAAAACACAATATTTAGCGCGATACAAATCCAAACCCATACAGCGACGGTGACAAAAGCAATCCAAGCGGCATTTGGAATAAACAGAGACAAAAGCACGCCAATCATAAAAATAAACATGTTGGGATTGCGCCGCGCAATGACAAAGCGAAGCGTTGAGTTAAAGGGTCGCCAGACATGAATATGGAATCCAAACCGGGCAATAAAAGCGCCTTCCACTAATCGGTCGACAATATATCCGCCCAGGATCGCGACCAGGCTCATCAACAGCACTTCGGGACTGTCAGCCGTACCGCCAAGACCGACAAACCACGCCACATACCAAAGCGGCGGGTGGAACAAATCAATGCCGTGATCATAAATATTGCCCCACGCGGAATAGGTCATGGTTGTTCGGGCCAGCTTTCCGTCGACCGTATCTAAAAAGGTCATAAACCATCCGGTCGTAAAGCCTAAAAACCATTGGCCGTGCCAGAAAAAATACATGGCGACAAACATCATGATCAAGCTGAGGGTCGTGACCATATTAGGAGTTATCTTGAGGTTTGCACAAAACCGCGTGGCGTAAAACGCCGGGACCGGCCAAAAATATTTGGTCACGAAATCCGTGATCCCTTTATAGGAACTGTCATATTGCCGCTTGGCAATTTCGGTTTCGCCAACCTCTTCAATGTTCAGCGCGTAGGGTTTCTCAGTTTTCCGCAAGGCTTTTATATAACCGTCATCAATTTCATCGGCGGTCTTAAAGCTGAGCGCCGTGTTTTTAACGTCAGAGACCGATTGACCGATATATTTCTCGCCGTCCGGACCACCGCCATTTACCGCTATAATTCGGTCATCCACGGTCAATGCCGTATCGGGGCTTTGGACAAAAGCTTTGTGGAGATTGGTTGACAATACCCAGCGCAGATCAGCTTTGACCGGACCTCTGACCTTGTCCGCGCCGACTTTTCGATACGCACGATCCTGCCATTCGGCCAGTGGCAGCCCCCAGAGCTTTTTGTCGGACCGCCCGACAAATTCAATCCCCGATTTTTCATTGGGATCCGTATTGACAATTCCACTACCATGTTCGGCCTGTATGGATTGATTAAGCGTATGACGGGCGGCAAAAATGACGACGGCAACGGCGAATAGATTACAAATGATCATGGCCCAGCCCGGCGCCATCTCACCGATGGTGAAGGACAGGACGAGAAAGGCAATCACATAAACAATAAGCGATGCACCGCGGACATAAATGGCGCGCTCCGGTTTATCGGCCGCGTAGAACACCGGATAAAGCGGCGCCGCAATGCCCAGCATGACGGCGGCCGGCACAAGTAAGCTGGCCAGGGGCACGGCCTGAATGAATTGCTCGCCGAAAATCAGCGGCAATACGGACGGACCGACAAACCAAAGTAAGGCCGAAAATAATATGCCTGACCCCATCAAAATAACGGCTGCACGCATGACAATCCGCCAAATTTTGGTGGCATTCCCCTGGGCGATCAATTTCGCCAATTCGGGATAAATCACCTGATCGAGCAGCTTGAAGCCTTCGGACAATAATTTCGCGACTTCTTCGGCGACTTTATAAAGACCCGACCATGCGGCCCCAAACATAGCCATAACCAAAAGCTGCGGGAGATTGCCAAAACCGCTGGCAATGGAAGAGTCGATGTTTGACTTGATGACAAAGGGCCATAACCCCTTTCGCGGCGACAAAAACTTCTGTTTTGATGCCAGGGCTAAGCTCAGCAAATTTCGGCGCTTCAGCTCAAAAGCAGCGATGCACACAATGACAATATAGCTAATGCCTGAGGCCACGAACCAGACGATCAAAAACCCCTCCAGACCGTAGCCGGCCCAAGCCGCATATAAAGATCCCACTAATCGCAAAACCGGCATGACCAAAGCTTCAATCGCCAGGAGTTTAAAGCGGTCAAACAACCTTAAAACGCCGTCCGCCGTCCCGATCTGCCGCAATAAAACAACCAGGCAATAAAGCGCGGCATATTTCTGCAGAACCGCAATATCAACATCGTCGCCTTTCAAGGCCGGGAACATACTGACAAGCCAGACCACAAACCCCATCAAAGCGACCGACAGTAAATAGGCGAAAATCACTGAGATGAAATCCAGTTTGATCCCAAACTTGATTAGCTTGGACAGCGAGCCGGCATCCTTGTTTTCAAGGTCCGTCGCGCCAAAACGAATAAGGGATTGCCAAGTCTTAAACGTGGTCACTTCACCGAAGAACAGCATATAAGCATGGAGAAAGATCACGGTTCCGAAGGCGACCAGATCCAAGCTGCGACTGGCAATCATGAGCGTAATCGCGCCAATAATTGCCGCCAGCATTTTCGCGCCGATAATCATGCCCGCATTGGAGGCAATACGCTTGCCGACGGTTTTGTCGGAATAGATTGTTAAATCAGGCGTCATGACAGGCGGGAAGACAAAATCTTTTCAACCAAGTCAAGGTCTGACGGCTTGTCCACATCAATGGCGGCTTCGGCGATCGGGATTAAAACGGGCTTGGCATTTATACCCAGCTTGCGCGAGGCAAATTTAAACGCGCCGTCCAAAGATAATCGTCCCAAGAGGTATATGATGGGAAGGACGGGACCTATGCTGGCGGCAAGCCTGACGGGTCTTTTTCTGAAATCCTGTGCCCGCTTCCAAAACCGAATGGCTTCCAGACCTTTTTCATTGGCCAGATAAAACAGATTGCAGCCTGACACGGAGCGATCGCTGAACTTCAAATAAGTTCTTTTAACATCCGGATAGGCGGGTTGAATCACCGTTTTTTCCGCAAGGCCAACGCAAAAATCCGCGTCTGCGGCCCGGGCACTTGTCACGAATCTTTCCAGCATATCAGCATCCAATAAAGCGTGATCGCAGGTCGTCACCAAA
This sequence comes from uncultured Caulobacterales bacterium, assembly GCA_937981945.1. Lineage (GTDB taxonomy): Bacteria > Pseudomonadota > Alphaproteobacteria > Caulobacterales > Maricaulaceae > JACOMS01. Next base: position 3,131 of record CALJNJ010000192.1, read on the forward strand.
ATCGGATAAGTAATGCCGGCTTCAATGGCGGAGGCGGCGCTCCCGGCCGGTCCCGGCGCCGAAGGAGATTGTGTCAATCGATCATCATAATCTGCGTCAAAACCGCTGACGTGATAAGGCGCGGCAGCGCCATATTCGTCCAAGGCTTCCAGGACATAATTGATCATGGGTTTTTCCAAGATAGGAATAATCGCTTTGCGCGCAGCCCCCGTCATTTCGCAAAGAGGATCAATGACCCCTTCTCTTTGACCGGCCAATATCAGAATGGATATATCAGATTTGTTTTTCATACATCCGGTAGGTTTTGTAAGGTTTGGCCGCCGCCTGTTCGCAAATTCTGATCATGCCGGCGTTATCTTCCAATATCCATGACAGTTCACAATGGGTGTAGCCTTTGTTTCGGGCGGCTTCAAAAATGGTCTCGCACAAATGCGCCGTGAGCGCCAAGCCGCGGCGCTTATTATGCCATTCGCGCCGAATTCCCATGAGCGGAATTCGCGCCTGAGTTACGCCTTTGACTTTCAATCGATACAGAAACTTTAAAAACCCAAACGGAAACAATTTACCGTTAAGCCCGCGCGCGGCCATGTTGATATCGGGTATCATGGTAATGAATGCCACAGGCTCCCCGTCAATTTCGCCAATCAGAAACAATTCCGGATCGATCAATGGCTTCATATCTTTGGCCATATGAGAAATCTGATCATCGGAGAACGGAACAAAGCCCCAATTTTCCGACCAAGCGTCATTAAAAATATTCATGGCCAAAGCCACTTCGTCGGCAAATTTCGACAAATTGACTTTGCGAAACGTCACGCGGCTGTCTTTCTCCGCGATTTTTACCATGGTCTGAGTTTGCCGGGGCCTGGGATAGCCGGCGTGCAGGTCCGCTTGAAAGGCCAGCATATCGATGGATTTTTCAAACCCGGCCTGCTCCATCATTTCGGCGTAATAAGGACGGCCATAAGGCATTAAGACCACGGGCGGCGTGTCAAAGCCGTCGACCAATAAACCGGTTTCCTCATTGACGGTCCAATTGCAGGGCCCGATTATTTTTTTTGCGCCCTGTTCGGTCAGCCAAGACTGAGCGGCGCTTAATAGAGCGGCGCCGGTTTCAGGATTGTGCTCACAATCAAAAAACCCGAAATGGCCGGCGCCATCCTGATGATGATTTTGATGGGCGCTGTTAATAAAGGCTGCGATACGCCCAACAACGCTCGCGCCGCGGACAGCTAAGAATTTCTGATCATTTATCGTATTGAGAGTGGGGTTTTTCGCCGGGGAAATATGGGCTTTTCGCTCAAACCGAAAAGGGGGCCGCCAGTTCTGATCGTCAGCGTAAAGGCGATACGGCAAATCCAAAAACTGCGCGAGATGCGCAGAATTATCGGCTTCAATTATTTGAAGTGTTTCGACCACCTCAGCTCCCATGGCCGGATAACCCGGCGCGGGGGCGTTTTGAGGTTAATCTTTGCTCAGGTCAACCAGAATGAAGTCTACATCCGCACCGGTTTCAGTGACCTCAAAAGCGGCTTGATCGAATTTCGGTTTTTTAGCCGTCTTGAATTTCGGATTATTTGACAGGCCGTAAGGCTCTTTAGGCTTAAAGTTCCACTTTTTATCAAGCCGTCGATCCGCATCCAAATCGTGGTAACCGGCGATGGCATAGCGCCCTGTTGTTTCCACATTGATACAAACCGGAATAGGCTCTTCCTGCGCCGGAACGCGGATACGGCGCAGCCGTCCGTCCTTTTCCAGAAAGTCGTCAGGATTGGCTTCGCTGTAAAGTTCCAGCTTGACCATGCCCTGATGGGTTCCGCCAATAATGGTGACGCGAATCGAGCCCGGCTGACATTCATCCGGCAAATCCCGTTCATAGATCGGAAGCTCTCCGCTTTCATGGTGAGCTTGCGCTGTTCCCGATACGGTCAGCGCCGCTAAAACCGATGCTGACAAAAGCGTGATATTTCTAAAAAATAACTTCAATTCAGAACCTTAATCATTAATAAGGGGCTGTTGACTGCCCTTGCTCAGGTCTAGCCGGTATGACAGACCCGTGTAAACATATAAGTGCAGATGTAAAACATACAAGACGGGCTCAATGGGACTGCTGAATAAATATTTATTGCGCAAATCCGCAATCAGCATTGGGGGGCTGATTGTTTTCGCTATTTGCGTGCTTTTACTTGAGCGTTTATTACGAATTTTTCAGATTGTTTCCAACTCCGTAAACCCGGCCCAAGACGCCTCGACCATGATCGTCAATTTGCTCCCCTATTATTTGGGCATGGCCGTCCCCATGGCATTACTATTGGGCGTTATTATTACGGTAGATCGCTTTAGTCGCTCCAGTGAACTGACCTCGGCTTTGGGATCGGGCGTTTCGCTTTTTCATATGACTAAGCCCTTTATTTTCTTAGCCTTTTTACTGTCGATGATTGCCTTTATAGTGGAAAGCATTGCCATCCCGGTGGGCCGATATGAATATCGTCATGCGGTCCATAAAGTTAAACAGCAATCATTCACGGCTGCCCTGCGCGAGGGGACATTTACCACTGTGGGCGATCGGACTTTTTTCGCGGGAACGGACAAACCCGGAAACGCCATCGGACCAATATTCATCTATGAAAAACTGGTCGGGAAGGACGGTCAACAGACCGGGCTTCGGATTACAACGGCGGCCGAAGGTCAATTGACGGTTCGTGAAGAGACGCAAAACCCCGTATTACGATTAGCAGGCGGTGAAACTTGGCCCATATTATCGACCAATTCTTTAGACGGAGAAATTACGTTTGAAGGCATGTCTGTAGCGAACGCGGTCTCTATTCCTCCATATCGAATTCGGGGGGAGGACGAACGGGAAATGACCTCTTCCGAATTATTCGCCAACAGAAACGGAACGGTCAACACAACCATCAGCAAAGACGTCAATAATGCGGCGCTGCATTTGCGCATCGCAAAATCTGTTTTACTGTTGATCTTACCGTTTATCGCCGTTCCGTTTGGTCTCAATTACGGGCGTAACCCCTCCTCTGCCGGTATTTTCATTGGCGTTGTTATGTTGGTCTCTTTGCAAAAGGCTCTGGAGTTTGGTCAAAGCCTGGGCGCCAAAGGGGCTATTCCG
>CALJNJ010000193.1 GCA_937981945.1 uncultured Caulobacterales bacterium
GCGATCAGAAATTGCCATAGGGGCGGCAGCAAAACCAAATGTTCGGACCCCCGCCACAATAAGACAATCCCCAGCAATCCGCCCGTCAGCAATGCCGGCAGCAGGCCCTCCAAGACTTTGACCATCATTTTGAGCGCGAGCCGGCCGTGATGACGACGGGACAGCGCCCACATTTCCGTCAGGATAAAGGCCAGGGCTACAAAAGCCGTCGCCACCCAGACCCATAATATGCCCGAAGGATCGGCGGCATATGTCTCGGGCTTCAAAATCTGAAGGAGCATGACGCATAAAGCCAACACACCGCTCAGCCCGATCACCACCGGTCCGAACCCGCGAAATAAACGCGAAGCGGCAATTTGGTCTTTGATATCGGCGATATCAGACAGGGCTTTATCTAAATCTTTCATCATTACTCATAAATTACTTTATACTGCAAAGTATTTTGCCAAATAATGAAAGTCAATCCGTTTCTCGAAACAGGGTTAACGGCCCTGAGGCAGCCTCTCAAATCCGTCACAAAAAAGTGTATTGGATTGAGGGTTTTTTACGCTAAAGAGCGCCTATGAACGCCCCTATAGATCCGATGAAGTTTCAAAATCCGCTTGTCACCGCCAAAGGTGAAACCCGCGCCTTTGTGGCCTGGGATCATCTCAAGACCTTGTGGCTGAACACCGGCAGCCTTTGTAATATTGAGTGCGCGAATTGTTATATTGAAAGCTCCCCCAAGGCAGATCATTTCAGCTATCTGCGCGATGTTGATGTCGCTCCTTATTTGGATGAAATCGACGCTATGGGCCTTGGCAAAGTTGAAATCGGAATGACCGGCGGTGAGCCGTGCATGAACCCGCATTTCATCAAAATGAGCCAAATGATCTTAGAGCGGGGTCATGATCTTCTGGTGCTCACCAATGCCATGAAACCCATGATGCGCCCGCGGGTTCAAAAAGGCCTGTTGGAACTGCAGGAGACCTATCAGGATCAAATGACGTTCCGCGTCAGTCTCGACCATTTTTCCGCCAAAGGTCATGACGAAGAACGGGGCGAAGGCAGTTTTGACATCGCGCTGGTCGGCTTGAACTGGCTCGCCGAGCATGGCTTTAATCTGCATATCGCGGGACGGGCAATGTTCAGCGAAAGCGAGGCTGACGCCAGGCGCGGCTATGCGGATCTGATCAAAGACCATGGCTGGGCCATTAACGCCGACGATCCGGCGTCTGTTATGCTGTTTCCCGAAATGGATGAGACCGTTGATGTTCCGGAGATTACAACCGAATGCTGGGGCATTCTGAGCATACACCCTGAAAGCATGATGTGCGCCAATAGCCGGATGGTGGTTAAACGCAAGGGCGAAACAATTCCGGCCGTCTTATCCTGCACATTGCTGTGGGACGATGATCAGTTTGAAATGGGTAAAACCCTGGCCGAAAGCCTGGACCCGGTTCAGCTCAACCACCCGCACTGCGCCAAGTTTTGCGTTCTCGGCGGCGCGAGCTGCTCCGCTTAGTCTTTCATATATTCGCTTTTACCGACGGCTTTTTCCAAGAACTTTTCCAGCTCCACAAAAAATTCAACTCAGATATGCATTCAGACAAAATGTTTGGAGAGTCTCAGCCCCTGCGCCTGATAGTGAGAGCCGTTTTGCCCGTAGAGGACATCCGGCACGTTTTGCATCGGCTCAAAGACTAATTTGGCCACAGGTTGTCCGTGGCGCAGCAGAAAAGGGACATCACGGCCGCGCACTTCCAAAACCGCGCGCGACCCGCTCCCGCCCATATCACTAACGCCGAACCCCGGATCAAAGAACCCTGCATAATGGGCTCGGAACTCTCCGATGTCCGTGGCGATCGGGGCCATTTCCGCAGCTTGGTCCACCGGAATTTCAACGGCTTCTTTCGAGGCAAGGATGTAAAATTCACCCGGATCCAAAATCAGCAGACCTTCCGGGGCCCGAAGCGGCTCCCAAAAATCTTTGGCGTTGTGGGCGCCGGTTCCGGCCACGGTGACCAAACCGGAATGTCGCCGCGCCCGATATCCGATGACAGCGTCCGGTGAAGATCCTTCCAAATCAATGCTGACCGTCTCCATATTGACGGTTTCATGCGCCCCTGCCCTGAACCGCAGCTGGACCAGCCGGTCACCCGGACTGACCAAAATCGAAAACGTCCGCGGGGCGATCTCTACATAAAGAGGGCCGTCATAAGCTTCAGGGATGGCATCAAAGGCATTGGCGCCGTCACAAATGACCCGCGTAAACACATCAAGCCGGCCCGTTGAGCTCTTGGGATTGGCCGCAGCGGACAGGCCTGTGGGCAAATTGAGACTTTCCTGCAGGGGCACTAAATAGATACATCCGGTCTCTAATACGGCGCCCGCGCTGATATCAATTTCATGCATGCAAATATCAGGGAGGCAATCTTCCACGCTTCGGTCGGCGCCCGGTAAAAAACTGGCCCGCAGACGATAAGCCTTGCGGCCCAAGCGCATATCCAGACTGGCCGGCTGAATTTGCGCCTCCGTAACCGATGATTCTCCGCGAATCTGTCCGGCGCTCAGCAGGTCTTCTATAGCTTGACGGGGGAGAATTCCGTGTTTCATGTCATTTTCCTATCATTCCCTTCGCCTCACGCAAGAATGAACTGTTATTTTACGGATGGAAATGGATAAGGGGCTTGCACCTGTGGGTTAATTAATAGAATGTCATTTTATAGCAGATTTCCCGAATTGGGCTGAGTTGAGAGGGAGCGGGCGTGTACGAACAAAAGACCAAAGACGTAGTGGTCAGGGTTGAACCTGATTATCTACACGAACAATCATCGCCCGATGACAGTCGTTTTATATGGGCCTATACGGTCGAGATAGAAAATCAGACTGAAACCGACCTTCAAGTTGTTGAACGTTTCTGGAAAATCGCAGACAGTCGCGGTCAGGTCCAAGAAGTACGCGGCGACGGCGTCGTCGGAGAGCAGCCGGTTTTAAAACCGGGCGAAGTTTTCCGCTATACATCCGGCGCGCCTTTATCTGCGCCGTCCGGCATGATGCTGGGCAATTATTACGTTCAAACGCCGGAAGGTGACCGCTTTGAGGTCGAAATTCCCCCGTTTTTACTGGACAGCCCCCACGAGCCCAGAGCCCTCAACTAAACCGGGTGCAGTCAACCTGCCCATTCATTGCCGGTTTCGAGGACGGATTTCAGATTAGATAATATTGTTTGCCAGCCTTGGGTGACGCCATTGTGCATCGCCCGTTTGCTTGCGCAAGGCCAATAGCTATCTGACTCTTCAATATTGATTTTTCTACATATTTGTATATATGTGAACCATGTGTAAACTTGTAGAGTTTAGAATCGCTTGTTTTACGGCGCTTGCCATAAGCGTTCTAGGGAGCACGGCGGCGTCGCAATCAGGCACCCACACCGATCCCGAGGGGTCTGGCAAACCGATCAAGACGGTAGAGACACCCTGGGGGCCGCGAGAGCTATATGACCCGAGTAAAGATCCGGAATTTATTCAAGCTGTTTCCGATATCTACGCTCAAGGAGATGTCACCTATGGAGATCTCAGCATTCACAATTCGGCTCATTTACACCCGCATCTGCCGGGAGATGTAGCTTTTGTACGCGACGCTATCCTGACCCAGCGTCTGGATATGGCGCGGGCCGGATGCAAGGGCTCCTATCATTATTCCTATAAACCCGAACCCGTTGAGGTCGGACTGGCCCGGCAGTGCACAGACTCGCAGTTTGGGGCGCCTAAACTCTCTTACTGTGAACAAGAGAATTGGCGCGCCATTTTTAGCGGCACAGGGTTGATCAGTCTTGGTATAGCGGATGCTGATTTGCACAAATACCGGATATCGGCGACGGCATTCCGGTCAGGCCGGGGACAGGATGGCAAGACGGTTATCTGGACAACATATTGGAATGAGGGCAGAGATCATACAAAGCCAATTTATCCTATGGCTTACATTGGCACACAATCGGATCACACTCTGGATGAAACCATCGACCTTCTGACCGTCTCAGAATGTGATGGCTGGTATAGCGATAATTGGCGTAAGCTTTAAGCATTGGATAACTGAAAAACATTCCAACTTTGCCTCAAACGCCGACCGGACATCATCCTTATAAATCGGAGCCCAAAGCTCGCCGGTCCGTCATAGATTGTGAGGCGGCTATGTTTGTATCCTGGGACTTCCTATGGGCCAAAAAAAAAGCCCCCGTGAGGGGGCCAGTTTATGGGATTAAATTGATCAAACCCGTGGGAGTTGGCTTGATCGGCTGCCGAAATGAGTGGGAGTTCAGTCCGGCCTAAGGGTGAGTTGAGTTGGTTACTCGCATCAGTCACATCTATCTTTGCAAGCGTTGTGCCAAACAAAAACTCCCCTAAATGGGGAGTTTTCGGTCGGAAACCCGGTTAATTTCGTATCACATCGGAACATTTGTTCCGGAATGAAACACTTACCCGCCTGATTTGGGATAGCCGTTATAGACCGGCCCTGAATATGGGCGGGACGGATAATGTGTGTTTCGCCGCATATACGGGTTCGCTGTCACAAAGCCCTCAATGTAATTGGGCGGAATATAGACAGGTATATCATTGCCGTAATTATCCAGAAGCGCCAGGCTTAAACCGTCAAACCGCGCCGCATCCAATCGCTCTGCCGGAATATGCAGCGATAAGCGCTCTTCTTTGACGCAGCGCTGATCCACATAGGTCTGCGTTTGAGACCCGCTTGGGTAATAATCTCTGGTCCGAGACGGCGTTCTGCCGCCAAACATATTGCCGCCGCGGGAGCGGGATGATGATCGCGACGAAGAATTGTTTGATCGGGATTTATCCGGACGGGAAGACCGCGAGCGATCGGACCGATTGCTTGACGATGAGCGTTCGGAGCGCGGCGGTGCCGACCGTGTCGGTCTTGGCGCGGGCCGCGCGGCCGGCGCCGGACGAGCCGAGCGGGTTTCCGCGCGCGCCGGTTCAGCTGCAGGTCTGACATGGTTTTTGATCGGCTGCAGGACACGCATGGTCGGCCGTTTGACCGGCGCTTTGACGGGCCGTGTTTCATTACGGTTTGATCTGTCCTCACGCAGGCGGCGATCGCCCATCATATCAGGTCTAATAACGGTGCGTGTGGTAACACTGACCCCGTCATCAGGGCGAACCCGCCGGGGATCCCGGCGCCGGTCCTGATCAACATGCCGATCTGCCCGGTCTTCCAACCGATCTCTAAGGGTACCGATCTGGGCGTCTGTTAAATTGCGAGTCCGATCACGGTCCTCGCCGCGGCGATCTCTGTCACGGTCTCTGTTTCGGTCCCTATTTCGATCCCTGTCACGTTCTCCCAGAACAAGACCGACAAACCCGGTCCCGTCCCGGTCCCGGTGACGATCGCGGTCACGGTCTCTGTGACGATCACGATTCCGGTCCCGATAACGATCCCCATGGCGGCGATCATAGGAAGGATAACGATTGTAATTGTGGCGCGTTCCGCGCCAGGCGCCGTAACGAATGCGGTCGATAAAACTATAATAATGCGAGTGCCCGCGATAACGGGGATAAGGCCGGTAAATTCCGCCCACATAACCGTAACCGGCACCGCTGTAATATCCGGAATCATAAGAAACATGGGTGATATCTCGGGTGCAATCCAGCGTTTGCACATCATAAGTCATCACATCAACGGGCTGACCGTTGAGGTAAACGGCGTGTTGCAATCCTTTGGAATCATATGGGTCGCGGGACGCGGCTGCATACATAACACCGAGGTCCAAATAGGCGCCGCCCGAAACATTGACCCCGTCTCGGGAAATTCCGCCTGCCGCTGACCGCAGCCGCGCAGACCCGGTGATCTGGGAGTTTTCTTCAAACGGATCAAAATCAGCGGCAATATATTCCGTTCTGCCGGTCAGAGGATCAAATCGCCCTTCGACATCGCCGGCGATTTGAGACGCCGATAAGCCGGGTAAAGATTGCGAAGATGACCAGCTGGGCTTCTGCCCTGCAAAAGCGGGCGATGCTATGGCCGTCGAAACCGCCAGAAACAGGCCGAATGCCATGGGTCTTTTCAGCGGTTTTACCAAGGATATTACGAGAGAATTTTTGGATATTTTTGAGGTCATGATACTTTGTAGCATAGAAAAACTGTCCGGCCCGTGAAATATACATTCATATTCGGTTCATCTTTGCATCTATCGGGCCAATCGGGCTTCTCTTTGGCGCGGACGTCCCTATATTGGACCTCATGCCTATCGCGAAGCTCAATCGATCCGTTATCCGAATATCCGGAGAAGACGCCAAAAACTGGCTGGACGGCCTGATCTCAAATGCCGTTACAGAGGATATAAGCTTTGCTGCGCTATTGACCCCGCAGGGCAAAATTATTGCAGACTTTTTTGTGGTCCCCGACGCCGGCGCGCTTTTGATCGATGTGGCGGAGAAATATGAAGCCGTCCTCGTTAAACGGCTCTCAATGTATAAATTAAGGGCGCCGATTGAGATAAATGTTGAAAATGCCTCTGTTTATGCCGCCTGGAACGGGTCCGGCGATGAGGGCCTGCCCGATCCCCGTCATCCGGCTTTGGGTCGGCGTATTTACGGGGCAGATCTGCAGGCCGAACATGATCAAAACGATTATGATTTACACCGTCTCGGCTTGGGTGTTCCGGACAGTCAATATGACTTTGAAACATCGGATATTTTCCCGGCCAATGCCAATATGGATTTAATCAATGGCGTTGATTTCAAAAAGGGTTGTTTTGTGGGCCAGGAAGTCGTGAGTCGAATGCACCGGAAAACAGATGTCAAAAAACGCATGCGCGGATTTACAGGCGGCAGCAAAGACGAAACCAAAATTCTGCAAAATGATCGCGTCGTCGGCGAAGTCATGTATCGGCGCGATCAAATTGGCATGGCCATGATACGGCAGGACCGCTTGGCAGATGACAATTCTCCGATTACCATTGGGGATGAAGAGACAGAATTAATGGACCTGCCTAATGGAAATTCGCCGAAATGATCCCAGAGATTTTCGCGCTTTTGCCGAACTGAACATTGAATGGATCAAAGACCTCCATCATGTGGAGGCTTCCGATCAATATATGTATGATCATCCCGAAAGCTACGCCCAAAACGGCGATTCAATTTTTGCCGCGCTCATTGACGATGAAGTCGCCGGCGTGGTGGCCTTAAAGCAGGATGAAGACGGCGAATGGGAGCTGACCAAAATGGCCGTGGATTCCAAGTTTCGCCGACGGGGCATTGGTGAGATTTTGATGAATACCGTCGAGAGCTATGCCAAAACAGAGCTGGGCCTCAATCGAATTTACCTGATTAGCAATACCATAAACGCGGCGGCGATCAGACTTTACAAACGCTGTGATTGGATTGTCATCCATGAAGGTCCGCATCCGCGCTATGCCCGCGCTGATATCGCCATGGAAAAACATCTGGATTAAGATGACGGAGACGGAAAACATGCATGATCCCACGTTGAAACGCTGCGCCTGGGTGCCGCCGGCAGATGAGCTCTATTGCCATTACCATGATACGGAATGGGGCCGCCCTATTCGCAATGACAAAGCCTTGTTTTCAAAACTGATCCAGGACGGCATGCAGGCGGGATTGGCATGGATTACGATTCTGCGAAAGCGCGACAATATTCTGAAGGCCTTTGACGGACTCGATCCGGATATCATCGCCGGATATACGGATAAAGACCGGGAGCGATTACTGTCCGATGCCGGCATAATCAGATCCAAACTCAAGATAAATGCCGCCATTCACAACGCGCAGATATTCATCAAAATGCGCGATGAAGAGAATTTGGATTTCAGCGAATATTTATGGAGCTATGTAGGTGGTGATCCCATCATCAACACATGGGAAAGCCGGGATCAGGTTCCGGTGGACTCGCCGGAGTCCATTGCTTTGTCCAAAGATCTGAAAAAGCGCGGATTTAAATTTGTCGGGCCGGTGATTGTGTATGCGTTTATGCAGGCCGTCGGCATGATCAATGACCACGAAGTGTCATGTCACGCCTATGGGCCCCACATTTAGCTCATTGTCAGTCCGATACCTGTGAGCAGTAATCCGCTCATTCCCAGTATGGCGACATAGAGCCAGGTTCTGTGTTTGGCGCTGCGAACATCAGATTCCGCAAAGCCGATATTGACCATTAATCGGTCTATTTTATGTGTCATGCTGTCTCTCTCTTATTTTTATTCTTACGACTAATATGGGAAGAGAGATCAGTATTTTAAAGATTTTCTCGGTCGATTTTCGGAAAAATCGACATGGATGAGATCATTTATCGTTTAATTACAATACGATAAGGGACAGGAACAAACCGCTCAAAAACAATAAGGAAATATTGCCGGCATAAAGAGCCGGCCTGAATTTGACCTTGTTGACCTGCGCCGCATCAAATCCGGCTTTGATCATAAGTTTGTCGATTGATTCCGTCATTTTGCGCTCCGTAGATTATGGTTAACGCAAATTAAGGAGTTTATCTGTGACCACCGTCACTAGGGCTTCCGTCAGAACCCCTCTTTTTTCAAAAAACCGTCAAAGGCCTCGAAGAATTGATCCCGGCATTCATCCCGTTCCATGAAAATCTCATGCAGCGCCCCCGGAATAACTTTAAACTGAATGCCGGCATCCTTGGCAAAATCTTCATTTGACGCCGGCTCTACAATCGGATCCGCGCCGGCGGCCACGATAAGTCCGGGTATTTTAAGCTGTTTGGCATTGCGGTTCACATAGGACATAGCGCTGAGCGCCTGACTGACCCAGGCAAAGGTCGGGCCCGCAACCCGGAGTTCAGGTGTTGTTTTAAAATATGCCGCCCAGCGCTCATAGCGCGTCCGGTCTGACATCAGCTTATTGTCTTTGAACGGGACCGGCAGTCCCCCGGTCTTTTTCTGAAACGGCAGGTTTTTCTTGGAAAATCCCAACACGTCAAAAATCCGAATGAACCATTCGGTCATTCGGGTTTCCACGTCAAACACGCCGAGCATGGGCGCGGCGCAGACAACGGCGGCCGGGTTCAGCGCGCCGCTGATAACGGATAGGAGCGCCACACAGCCGCCCATAGAATGTCCCATAACAATATGTGGCTTGGGCAAGTCTTCTTTGAAACTGTCCGCGGCGAATGCCAGATCATCGGCATAATCCTGAAAATTGCCCACATAGCTTTTTAAACGATCTTCCAAGAGGCGGTCAGATAAACCCTGCCCGCGCGGATCAATCACCAGGACGTTAAATCCCCGGTTCATAAAGTCTTCGACGACTTCGTAGTATTTTTCGATAAATTCCGTACGGCCCGGGCAAAATAGAATTGATCCTCTCGGATCGTCATTGCCGGTTTTTGCGAGCATGACCCGCAAGCGGACACCGTCACGGTGAATGTAAAAGAATTGTGCTTTTTGGGCGATGACCTCCGGCAGTGGCTGTCCCATAGGACGCACAATCTCTGCCTGTTCGTATTCCCGACGCCTGCCCAATATGTTCCCCAAAAATTAAGGGGCCAAACGGCCCCTTATCAACCCAATATGTGTTGATTACATGGAGCTGAAGAGACTTTGCAGTCCCATGGCAACTGACATGTCACCGGCAACTTTGAGCTTGCCGGACATAAAGGCCATCATGGGATCAAGATCACCACCGGCCAGTGCAATAAAGTCGTCTTTCGAGACGGAAATTGTGCAATCTGCATCATCATCAGACTCTTTCGCCTCAGACCCTGACAGGAAAATTTTTCCGTCATCACCGAAGTCAAATTTTACAGATTTATCTGTGCCGCCTGAAGCTGCGAGAGCTTCGTTCATTTTTGCAACAATATCAGCGTTATCCATGTTGGATCCTTTCAATTAGCTTTGCGCGTCTTATGTCTAATTTTCTCACGAAAATCCAGAAAAAATACAGCCGCCTATTGAGCCGGCTTTCGAAACTTCAATGTTGCCCGATCGCTTTCGCCAATGGCCAGATATTTAGCTGCATCAAAATCAGCCGCATTTTCATCATCCGGTTTCGGAGTCCGCGAGCGCGGCGGCAATGTCCAAACGCCGTAAGGGTGATCGGCCGTATCTTTGGGATTGGCGTTGATCTCGCTGGACGCAACAAATTCAAACCCGGCCGCCTTGGCCATGGATTTCATAAGACTTTCCTGAACATAGCCCGTGGCGCCGCGCGGATCCTGCTCCATAGTCTCCGGCAATCTGTGCTCTACAATACCCAATATGCCGCCCGGCTTCAGCGCGGCGTAAAACTCAGCAAAAGCCTGGTCGGAATATCCGCCGCCCATCCAATTGTGGACATTACGACGTGAAATAACGATATCGGCGCTTTCTGCCGGCATCATCGCGCCGTGATCTTTTCCGAATGCGCCGAAAGCAATGGGACCATATTCATCGGCATTTCCGAACTTCTTTGTAAAAGCGGCATTTCGCTTGGTTTGGTATTCACCGGCGCCGTCAGGATAGATCACCGCTGTGTAAGTTCCGCCATTAGCGTTTAAATATGGCGCCAAAACAGATGTGTAATAGCCGGGCCAAACTTCTGCCACATGCTTACCGGGAGCCACACCGAAAAACTCGAGAGTTTCCGCCGGGTTTCGGAATTTATCCGCCGCCTGACTGTCGCCCCGGCGCTCATGAGCAACCGCATCTGCCAAGGTAAATGTTTTGACCGCTTCGCCGGCCATCTCAGCCGAGCCTTTGTCAGCCGAAGGCGCCGAAGACTGCTTACAGCCTGTGATTCCGATGGCTGTCCCCAGGACTACGGATAATAGGATTGATTTTTTCACGTCGTGTCTCCCTTTGTGAAACTTGAGAGCTTGGATAAATGCAGGCAGGAAAAAAGCAAGTCACTAAATTGGGAGGTGAGAACATAACGAAAACATTTATTGCGGAATCACACAAACTGTGAGAAGAATCAGCCATGGATCCGTTATTTACATATGGCGAAATTTCGCTGACCTTAATCGAGCTGGTCGCGCTCATCACTCTGGTGCTGTTCACCGTCTTAGTGACTTTAATGCTGGGACAACGCTCGTCCAAGGTTCTCAAGGGTCATTTATCGGATATGAATTTGCGCCAAACAGAGCTTCAAGGCCGCATGGCGCAATTTGCCGATGATGCCGCTCAGCGCGAAAACAAATTGAGAGAGGCCCTCGACCTGCGCCTGGATAATGTCTCGGAAAAAGTCGGCAAATCCCTAACGGATACGGCAGACCGAAATGCAAAAAACCTCAAGGAACTTCATGAGCGCCTGGCCCTCATTGATCGGGCTCAGAAAAACATCGAAACCCTGTCGGGCGAAGTCAACGGCCTGCAAAGCCTTCTGGCCAATAAGCAAGCCCGCGGCGCGTTTGGTGAAAAGCAAATGCAGGATTTAATCAAAGACTTTATGCCGCCCAATGCTTTTACGTTTCAGGCGACGTTATCCAATCGCAAACGGGTTGATGCGCTTATTCATATGCCCGGAGATCAAGGCGATGTGGCCATCGATTCAAAATTTCCATTGGAGAGCTGGAGACGTTTAACTGAGGCTGAAAACACGCCGGAAGAAACTTTCGCCCGCCGGGAATTTGCCCGCGATGTAACCACCCATATCAAAGCTATTTCCGAAAAATATTTGATCTTTGGCGAGACACATGACGTGGCCATGATGTTTCTGCCGTCCGAAGCGATCTACGCTGAGCTTCACACAAATTTCGGCCATGTGATCGAAGACGGGTTTAAAAAGAAAGTCATGATCGTATCGCCTACGACCTTTATGGCAACGCTGCACACCATGCGCGCTGTGATGAAAGATGCGGCCATGCGGGAACAGGCCCATATCATCCAAAAAGAAGTTGGATTAATGGCCAAAGACGTCTCTTTGCTGGACCAACGTGTTTCAAAACTGCAGCAACACTTTGACCAATCGGCAGAAGATATGCGACAAATCAGGATATCGACCGGGAAAATTACCAAACGTGCGGACAAAATTGACACTATCGAGGACAATATTGAAGGGACGCCCCCGACCAATATTGCCAGCTTCAGGAAAGCCGGGTCATGATCTGGTATGACGGCCGATTATTTCGTGTCGTCAACACAAAGGGCCGGAGCCAAACCGGCGAAGACACAATTTTTCAATATTTTCAAAAGGCCGATTTGCTCAAAGGCAAATATTCCGGAGGCGAAATTGAATACGGGCATTTGCTCGGGCTCGTGGATGAGCACGGCAATATCAATATGCGCTATCACCATGTGACCCATGAAGGCTTGATTATGACCGGCAAATGCCGCTCTCGGCCCGAAATTATGGAAAACGGCAAAATCCGGCTACATGAACGCTGGAAATGGACCTGCGGCGATCACTCCAAAGGCACGTCGATTTTAGAAGAAATTTAAAACGGCCGCCGGCTGCTGAGCGCCGCATTAATGGTGCCGTCATCCAAATAATCAAGCTCTCCGCCAACGGGCACGCCGTGGGCTAATCTGGAAATTGTGACCCCGTCACCTTCAATATGATCCGTGATGTAGTGGGCTGT
>CALJNJ010000194.1 GCA_937981945.1 uncultured Caulobacterales bacterium
TCTTAAATTGCTGCAATCGGCAGATTATAACGTAGAGCGAGCTCAGCGCGGCATCGTCTATATTGATGAGGTCGATAAAATTAGCCGAAAATCAGATAATCCGTCGATTACGCGCGATGTATCGGGCGAGGGCGTTCAGCAAGCTCTTCTCAAAATTATGGAAGGCACGGTTGCCTCAGTTCCGCCGCAGGGCGGACGTAAGCACCCGCAGCAGGAATTTCTGCAGGTTGACACAACCAATATTCTGTTCGTGGTCGGCGGCGCGTTTGCGGGCCTCGATAAAGTTATTTCGAACCGCGGCGAAGGCGCAACCATCGGTTTTGGCGCTGCTATCAAAGGCATTGATGAGCGCCGCGTTGGTGCCATATTGCAAGATGTCGAGCCGGATGATCTTCTGCGCTTTGGTTTGATCCCGGAATTTGTCGGTCGTTTGCCGGTCATCGCCACTTTGGAAGATCTGGATGAAGAGGCGCTGGTCAAAATCTTGACAGCCCCGAAAAACGCCCTGGTAAAACAATATCAGACACTTTTCCAAATGGAAGATGTCCAGCTTAGCTTCTCCGAAGACGCTCTGAGCGAAATTGCGAAAAAAGCGATTGTTCGTAAAACAGGCGCGCGTGGCCTGCGATCAATTATGGAAGGCATTTTGCTGGATACCATGTATGATTTGCCCACATTTGAAGGCGTCCGTGAAGTCGTCATCAATGGTGAGGTCGTCGGTGGCCAAGCTCAGCCTTTATTGATATATGCCGAAAGAAAGAAATCGGATAAAGCGTCTTAACGGGCCGCGCTGCGACATAGTGTATTTTTGCGGTTAGGCCGCTTGAATTATCCTTATTTCTTCCCACTTGTGGGTAATGGAATTTGAAAGGATCGCGCCGCGATGACGACAGAAGCAACAACACTACCCGTACTTCCTCTCAGGGACATCGTTGTATTCCCGCATATGGTTGTACCGCTGTTTGTCGGACGCGAAAAATCGATCGCGGCTTTGGAAGAGGTGATGCGGCAGGAAAAGCGTATTTTCCTTCTGACCCAGAAAGACGCAGACACGGACGAGCCGGGGTTGGATGATATTCACCATTTCGGATCTGTTGCCAAAATTCTTCAACTTTTAAAACTGCCTGACGGAACCGTCCGTGTGCTGGTCGAGGGGCAATATCGCGCTAAAGTCGTCGAATTTACTGAAAATGACACATTTATGGAAGCCGTCGCCGACAAAGCGCCGGATACGCCGGAAGATCCCGCGTCTTTAAAAGCCTTGATGAATGCCGTTGAGGCCGACTTTAACCGCTACGCCAAGCTGAATAAGAAGATTGCCGAGGAAGTTGTGACCTCCGTCGCTGAGATCGATGAACCGTCGAAATTGTGCGATGTGATTGCTGTCCATCTCAATTGCCAGTTGGAAGACAAACAAAAACTCCTGGAACTGCAGGATGTTTCGGCGCGAATGGAATATATCCTTGCCCTGATTGACGGCGAGCTGAGCGTGCTGAAGGTCGAAAAGAAAATCAGAGGCCGCGTAAAGCGCCAAATGGAAAAGACTCAGCGCGAATATTATTTAAACGAACAAATGAAGGCTATTCAAACCGAGCTTGGTAATGACGGCCCGGATGAAGTCGCGGAACTTTCGGAAAAGATCGAAAAAACAAAATTTACCAAAGAAGCCAAAGAAAAGGCCGTTGCCGAGCTTCGCAAGCTCAAGCAAATGAGCCCAATGTCCGCTGAGGCCAATGTCTCGCGGAATTACATTGACTGGCTTCTGTCCGTGCCGTGGAACAAAAAGAAAAGATTGCGGACGGATTTGTCCAAAGCCCAGGAAATCCTCGATACTGATCATTACGGACTGGACAAAGTCAAAGAGCGTATTGTTGAGCATTTAGCGGTTCAGACGCGAACTAAGAAAATCAAAGGCCCGATCCTATGTTTAGTCGGACCACCCGGCGTTGGTAAAACGTCATTGGGCCGATCTATTGCCGGCGCGACCGGACGGGAATTTGTCCGGGTTTCCCTTGGCGGGGTTCGGGACGAATCCGAAATTCGCGGCCATCGCCGGACTTATATCGGATCCATGCCGGGCCGGATCATTCAGTCTATGAAAAAAGCGAAATACAGTAATCCGCTATTCTTGCTCGATGAGATTGACAAAATGGGTGCGGATTTCCGCGGTGACCCTGCCGCCGCCTTGCTGGAGGTTCTGGACCCCGAGCAAAACAATACATTTGGCGATCATTATTTGGATGTCGATTACGATTTGTCCGACGTGTTGTTCATTACAACGGCAAATTCATTGAATATGTCGCAGCCGCTTTTGGACCGGATGGAGATCATTCGCATTCCGGGATATACAGAAGATGAAAAAGTCGAAATAGCCACCCGTCACCTAATCCCTGAAATGTTGGTCGACCACGGGCTTCGCGACGGTGAATTCAAAGTCAGCGATGCGGCCCTTCGCGAAATTATCAGATATTACACGCGGGAAGCCGGCGTTCGGAGTTTGAAGCGTGAAATTGCGCGTCTCGGCCGTAAGTCAGTTAAACTCATTGTTGCGGGCGAAAAGAAGAAAGTCTCCGTGACACCCAAGAATATCGGTGATTATTTAGGTGTGAAGAAATTCCGCTTTGGACAGACCGATAAGGACGACCAAATTGGCGTTGTAACCGGTCTTGCCTGGACGGAAGCCGGCGGCGATATCCTGACCATTGAAGCCGTATCTATGTCCGGCAAAGGGAAGATGACCGTCACCGGTAACTTGAAGGATGTGATGAAAGAATCCATCTCGGCCGCCAACTCCTTTGTTCAAAGCAGGGCACCGCTCCTCGGTATCAGCCCGCGTAAATTCCAAAGTACGGATATACACGTTCACGTTCCCGAAGGCGCGACGCCGAAGGACGGGCCGTCTGCCGGTGTTGCTATGATTACGGCCATGGTGTCGGTTCTGACGCAAAACCCGGTTCGGAAAGATATTGCCATGACCGGTGAAATCACCCTTCGCGGACGGGTTCTTCCTATTGGCGGGCTTAAGGAAAAGCTGCTGGCGGCGCTTCGCGGCGGCGTAAAGACGGTTTTGATTCCGATTGATAATGAAAAAGATCTGGCCGAAATCCCGGAAAACGTAAAATCGGCGCTTGAAATCATCCCTGTTTCTACGGTGAATGAGGTCCTGAACGCTGCATTGACGCAAAAGCGTGAAGCTATCGCCTGGACCGCCAGTGATGAGGCCGCACTTTCCGGAATTATTTTGGGAGAAAAGGTTGACGTGGGCGGACGTTCAGCGCATTAAGGCGCGCGTTTCGCAAAGTCGGAATTCAGGGCGGTTAGCTCAGCTGGTAGAGCATCTCGTTTACACCGAGAGGGTCAGCGGTTCGAACCCGTTACCGCCCACCATTTCCCAATAGATCAGGCCGGTTTTTTCCAGCTCGTCAGTATTGAGACCCCAAACGGAAATGATTTGAATCGTTTCACGCGGCGGCTTTCCGACGCAAATAATTTGTAGATCAAATTAGAGGCGAAACTCTCCTTAGCCATGACTGTCAGATCAGAACTGACTTCATCATCTTTGGCCGTGCTCGATGTGATCTTCAAAAGATTATTGAGCTTTCGGAAGACCATGACAGGCGGGAAGAGCCAAAAATTGAAATAACTGGAATACCGAATATTTTCATCGTCATTGAACAAGCCCTGAAATTCTGATTTTCGGTAGCGTTTGATGTGGTGATTAATCACGTCATGATGGGACCAAAGCGACATAAATGCTGGCACTGTTACAACCACATTCCCGCCGTCTTTGCAGACGCGTTTCAGTTCTGAGACCGCCAAGCTGTCTTCTTCGACGTGTTCAATCACGTCAAAGGCACAGACGAGGTCGAATTTTTTCTCTTCAAAATCCAAATCCAAAATTGTGCCGAGCCGCAGCCCGATATCCGGAACTGTGTCTTTGATAAAGTCATAACAATCTTCGTCATACTCAACAGAAGTCACGTCACCGAATTCTTTCAGTAAAACCGATGTGTGACCGGTCGCGACGCCAACATTTAGGACTTTGAGAGTTTCACCGGCAGGTTTGGTTTTCAAAATTTCCCGAATATGATCCGTAATGATCTTATTGCGGGCTTTAAAAAACCAGTGGTTCCGCTCGTGGTGAAAGTAGTCTTTGTAATATTCTTTTTTCATATCTGATTTCCGGCTGACAGATTGTCGTACAGGACCCTTAGATTTGTTTTAAGATCAGAAGCCTTAAAGCCTTCTGCTCTCAGATTCGTTGAGAAGGATATATTGGCGGCATTTGTTTTCATCAATGTATATTTCAGGTAAACTTTTTTCCCCGTTATACGTTCGATCAATCCTTTGATTTCGAGAATGGAATAAGGCTTTCCGTCCACAATAAACGCTGTTTCGGGGAACTCTTTTTCAATATTGGCGGCGACATATCTGCCGATATCTTTGTCCAGCACGTAATCCCGCAACGTCATTTCAGTTCCGAATATCGT
>CALJNJ010000195.1 GCA_937981945.1 uncultured Caulobacterales bacterium
CTTAGCGTCGAAATCCGGCAAAAATTCGCGGATCCACGGCGTATCAACGGCGGCGTCGATCACCACATGCCCTACATGAACTCCCTGAGGACCCAATTCGCGGGCCATGCTTTGCGCCAATGCTCTCAGGCCGGACTTAGCGCTGGCGAAGGCCGCGAATCCGGCCGCCCCGCGCATACTGGCTGTCGCCCCCGTAAATAAAATAGTTCCGCGTTTTCGTTTGGTCATATAGCGGGCCGCCTCGCGCCCGGTTAAGAACCCGGCAAAGGTCGCCATCTCCCAAATTTTGAAAAACTTACGGCTGTCCGTGTCCAAAATACCCATGGGGACATTGGCTCCAATATTAAAGACCACAACCTCGAGCGCGCCGATATTTTTTTCGATTTGCGCAAATAAGGCTTCGACTTGATCTTCCTTCCGGCCGTCGCATTGGAAACCGTGAAAGACACCGCCGGTTTTTTCAATGGCGACTTTTAAAGGCTCCAATTTTTCGGCATTGCGTCTGGCCCCGCAAACCACATGGCCGGCCGCCGCGAATTTTCGGGCAATGGCGGCGCCAATGGCATCTCCGGCACCCATGATCAAAACTGTCATGATTTTTCCGTTTTGATATGCAGATCCTGTTGCGGGAACGGAATTTCTATGCCGGCTTTGGCAAAGGCTTTATTGATCTCGGTGTGGAGATCGTGACTGACGCCAAATCTGTCATCGACACTTCGTACGAATATACGAAGCTCGAAATCCAAAGAGCTTTGACCAAATCCAAGGAAGTAGACATTGGATTTTGGCTTCTCCAATACGCGCGGATTTTTAGTCAGGACGTCCTGCATAATATCCCGGGCTTTGTCCGTATCGGTCCCGTAAGCCACGCCAATGGGGATTATAATACGGGTGATCGAGTCCGTAAGTGTCCAATTGGTCACTTTCTGGGTGATCAATTCTTTGTTCGGAATAAAGATTTCCCGATTGTCCAAATCAGAGAGCGTGGTCGCGCGGATTTGAATGGTTCGAACCGTGCCGCTCTTATCCCCGATTGTAATATAGTCGCCGACCCGAATTGGCCGTTCGAACAATATAATCAGCCCTGAGATGAAGTTCGCAATAATTTCCTGCAGACCAAAACCGATACCAACTGAAAGCGCGGCCGCGATCCATTGCAATTGCGACCAATCCATTCCGAGCTTTGAAAAGGCCCAGATAAAGCCGACAGCAAAAATCACATAGCCCATGACGCTGACAAAGGCATAGCGCGCCCCCCGGTCCAATCGGGAACGGTTCAAAATAAAGACTTCCATAAATGCCGGTAAATTCTTGGCTGAAATATATGTCAGAACGGCGATGGCAAATGACTGGATGAAGTTCCAAAGGGTCACATAATCGGACGGGATACTTTTGCCGTCTGTCTCTTTCCACTCGGACGGCCATAAATTGACATTGTCAAACACGGACAGCGCCGGGAAAAGGTCCCGCCAGAACATCCACATTAAGACGCCAAATCCGACGATCACGAATGTATTGATGAGCTGAACCGAGCGGCGGCTCAGGCTCTCCACATCAATCTCGTCATAATTCACCGGCGGCTGAGGCGCTTCGCCTCTTTCTTCTGCGGCTTCCTGTTCAGCCCGCAGCTTTGCCGCTTGCTCGCGCTTTTCTATAGCCTGTCGCAGCGCTAATCTGCGCTGCGCCACCAGAACGGTCCTGCGCAAAAGCCCGTAAAGCGCATACGTCGCGACAATCAATCCGCCTGAGAAAAACAGGCGCGACAAGAGTTCGCGCGCCGTATCATAATAGCCGATCGCTGCCAAAGCCGCCGCCGCCAGTGGCAATGCCACAGCCAGGAATAAAATCGGGCGATGATAGCGCCTGAAAAATCCGTTATCGCTGAAGGCTTTGTTCAGATCGTTTTTCTCGACCCACAACAGACGCAGCGAAAACCACCCCAGCGCAAAAGCGGTGACAATAAATGCCAGCAGGCTGAATCCTTCATAGACATCCGGTTCGCGGCTGTTTTGCGTTAATGTTACGAGGGCAATACTAACCCCGGCAAACGGCAGAAACCATTTCAGATGACGCTTGGCGTTTTCCCGCAAAACACGCGGTGTTTTGTAGTGGGCATGAAATAATGACTTATCTTTGTTCCATTCTTTCCAGATCAAAAAGAACCAAACAAAGCCGGATAAATCCATTCCGGTTTTACCCAAAGCATCGATAAAATTGTCAGGCGCTCCGCTACCGCGAAACAGGACACCGGTAAAAAACAAAAGGATCGGTAAAGGCGCGGTCAGCAAACCCGTAGACAGAAGAACATTGGGTGTATGCCAGTAAGAATCCTGTTGCACTCGGCCCACTTTGGTAGAAGTCTCGATAATTCCTGCGCGCAGGCGCCCGCGCATAGACATCAATCCGGCGACCATCAGACCAATCAGAAATAACGGGAACCAAAACCGCTTGAGCTGTCCACCCATAACTTCGCCCGCGCGGGACATATTTGTCAGGCTGAAAACATCAAATGTACCGCGCCAGACTTTGACAGGCCAACCTGAATCGATCGACTGAACGCTGGGCAGCCAGAGAAGCTTTTGATCCAAGACTTCGGACAAACCGGTCGCCGTTCCTTCAAGCTTGGTCTGAACTTCGCTCAGCGCTCTGGCTTCTTCGGTTTCGTAAACCGCCGCCTCAATCATTTTTTGTAACAAGGCTCGGCGGGCGGAGTAAAGTGAGTTTAGTTTGATTAAATCCGATTGCCCCAATGTTCCGTGTCCGGGATTTTCAGCGGTCCATTCGGCAATAATTTGCGACGCATCAAATTGACCGATCGGCATGTTTCTCAACCGCTGCCGAGCCCAAAGCCTGTTTTGCGTTGCGGCCAAAATTCGGCGTTGGTTTTCCGCCACTTCTGCGCGGACAGCCTTGAGTGAAATACGTTGATCGCGAAGGCGGCGAAGGGTCGCCGAAGAGCGTCTGTTGATTTCACCCAGGGTTGTCAGATCTTCGGCATCTTCCAAATCACTTGTAACGTTCTCAAACCGCTCACGCGTATCGGCCTGCAGCCTCGGATAAACGCCGGCGGATGCTGCCATATCCCGAAGCTGCCCGCTAATACGGTAGTTTTCTGCCGCATAATCCAAAACCAGAGGATGGGCATTTTCCAAAACTGACAAGCCGGCTTGAACTTCTTGGTAATTCTCGCTTGCCTCCCGCACCCGTCTTTGGCCGGTTAGGTTTTGAAGCCCTATAACTTCAATCTCCGCCCGTTTGGCTTTAAGCTCAGCCAAATCACGGCGCAGCATAATGATTTGCTGGCGGGCCGGCTCAGCAGCAACTTCTTGCTCAAAAGCGATGATGGTGTTTTGAAGCAAATATTGTTTGGCCAGTAAAAATGTTTTGCGCGCCGTATCCGATGTATCGAGCAAGGAATCGCCAAACTCATTCAGTTCAGCGGAAATCTCCGCCAAGGCCCCGCGCGTGGCGGCTAATTCTTCCCGGACACTGTCATTGGAAAAATTGCTGAGCTGCGCTTCATAGCGGTCCACTTCCGCATTAAACGTTCTCATATCTCCTTCACGGGCAATCAATTCCCGCTCCAGCTTGAGCATAGCCTCGCCGCTGGATAAGGCGGACACACGCTCCCGGATAGGATCGGTTTCAGCCTTTTTGACGTCTGACTTCAGCGCTTCAATCGTCTCCGGGAAATTAT
>CALJNJ010000196.1 GCA_937981945.1 uncultured Caulobacterales bacterium
ATCAGTCGCTACACAGTGAGTTCGGGTGAAGCCGTCGCGACCACCTTTAAGGGTCGTCCGAATACGGCGTTTTTCGGAGAGCCTACAGGGGGACTTACCACGACCACAAATTGGGAACCCATTGACGAAGAGCTTTTTATGTCGATTGCAGTGAGTTATTATGCGGACCGAAACAACAACGTCTTCAAAAAGTATTTGAAGCCGGATGAACAACTAGACTTTTCTCCTGAACTCGCCCTCAGTGTGGACCCTGCTATTATAGCTGCTCAAAATTGGTTGTCTAAACAGACAGTCGAGTAGTTCCGGCCGGCCTTATTTTTTATTTCGGGCAGCCGGATGACGCTTCAGCAAAAACCAAATAGGTCGCGTTTAAAACCTCGACAGGCATGTCAGGCTTTTTTTGGAATTGGCGATAATCACCGTCATAAATGGGAAAAGAGACCAGGACTGAGTGACATCCGCGTTTTCGCTGTCCGGTTAAGATCCTCATATCAGCGGGCGCATTGGCCTGTTCGGGATATCGCGGCATCTCCCCTCGCTCGGGGCTCACGGATTTCCAGCCCTGCTTTACGAGCTGATCAACATATTGATCTTGCCACCATGTTCTGTGCAGCGCGTCATCAGGAATTTGAATGCAAATCGATTTCTGCTTGGCGGTATTTTCCGGCGCATTTTGACAAATGGGCGCAGTCGGTAATTGGGTGCCGGGAATAATTGTCAGCCCGAAATTCGGCGCATCTTTCGGCGTCGTGATGAATTGGCCGCTCACGGGAGGGCTCATTTGCGCCTGAACGGAGACGGCCCCGAATAGCAATAGCAACGCGCTCGCAATGGTCCGTAATTTTCCCATGCCCTAAGGTCTTACATCACGACTGAATATCGGCTGAACGCGAGTTTCCGGGCCGTAAACACCGCCCGCCCCTTGCAAATTTCTGTTGTTTTTCGAAACGCAATGCCGCAGTGATGCCACTTGCTAAAAACTGACGCGGCCAATGAATTTTGCATCCATCACGTTTCTGTTTTATTTCCTGCCGATTTTCACGGCGTGCTATTTTTGCATGCCGTCGCGGCGCGCGAAAAACATAGCGCTCTTAATCGGCAGCCTGCTGTTTTACGCCTGGGGCGAAGGGGTGTTTTTGCTGGTCTTGATCGGCTCTTTGGCGGCCAATCATGTGTTCGCCGGGAAGATCGCCGGGGGCGAGGCCAAAAAGACATGGCTGAAAATCGGCATTGCGGCCAATCTCCTGCTCTTATTGGCCATTAAATATAGCGGCTTTATCGGATCACAATTCACCGCTTCCGAGTTTAAACTTTTAGACCACTTACCGCTCGGCATTTCATTTTTTACCTTTCAGGCCATGAGCCTGTTGGTTGATGTGTACCGGGGGCAAAAACCGTTCAAATCGGTTTTGGATACCGGGCTCTATATTGCCATGTTCCCGCAATTAATCGCCGGCCCCATTGTCAGGTTTAACGAAGTTCGCGGACAAATTCAGGACCGCCAAGAGAGCGTGCAGGCAAGCTCTGACGGGATTAAACTGATCATATTGGGACTGGCGCAAAAAGTATTGATCGCCGACACATTGACCTTGCCGGTGGAAGTGGCCTTCAGCACGCCCGCCGGACAGCTCTCCATGGCCGCCGCCTGGGCCGGCGCGGTCTGTTTCAGCTTTCAGATTTTCTATGACTTTGCCGGCTATTCCAATATTGCCATCGGGCTGGGCCGGCTCTTTGGGTTTAAGCTGCCGCAAAATTTCGACTATCCGTACAGCGCCCGCTCTTTTCGGGAGTTTTGGCGGCGCTGGCATATGACCTTGTCGCGCTGGTTCCGGGATTATCTTTATATTCCCCTGGGCGGCTCCCAAACCGGCGCCGGGAAAACCTACCGCAATCTGTTGATCGTGTTTGTTTTATGCGGGTTTTGGCACGGCGCGGCTTGGACATTTTTGCTCTGGGGACTTTGGCACGGCGCGTTCCTGATTGCCGAGCGCGTCCTGCCGGCATCTGTTTCCAAAATCTTGCACGGGCCTTTGGTCGGGCCGGTCTATGTGTTTCTGGGCGTGACCTTTGGCTGGGTGCTGTTTCGCGCATCCTCGGCCGGTTACGCTGCCGAATATTGGAAAGCCATGCTGGGCCTGAATAATGATCCGGCGGCGACACTGGCGAGTTTGCAATTCCTGCCCTTTGTCACCCTGGCCCTGATCGCCGGCGCCCTGCTCTCTTGGGATGGCTGGGAGCGCGGGGCCCGCGCCGTCCTGGCAAAAAACCCCGGCCGCGCTTTACCGGCCGCTTATCTGCAATGGGGCTTATTGGCCGGGCTCTTGGCTTTGGTTCTGCTCAGCGTCGCCGTCAACACCCATCAACCCTTTATCTATTTTCGCTTTTGATATGAAAACCCTGCGATTGATATCCGTCTTGATGTTTGGCCTGATCATGGCGCTTCCCATGATATTGCATGCGGGCGCGGCCTTGATGCAATCGGGCCAAGACCTGCCGGCGGAAAACAGAAATTTGGCAGCCTTGCCGCCGGCCCGTCTTTTATTGTCAGAGCCCCGAAACTATACGGCGCAGGTCTCCGAATATCTGGAAGATCATTTCGGCGGCCGCCGGCCCATGATCCGCACGGCCAATCAGCTCAAGCTTAAAATCAACGGACGAACCACGCGGGTCGTCTCGGGCACGAAATATCCCTGGCTCTTCTTATCCAGCCCGGAGACCACAACATTGTTTACCGGGATCAATGCCCGCGCCCTCAAAGACATCAAGGCGTGGAACCAAGAACACGACAATCTTCGCCAATTTTTCCAAGACCAAAACATTCAATTTGTCAGCGCCGCCATTCCGGTCAAATCCAGAATTTATCCGGAATATGTGCCGCGCGCCATGGGCGTTTTTGCGCCGGAAAATCTAAGCGATCTGGCCTTTGATATAGATCCGGAAGACGCTTTGCGCGCCGCCAAATCAGACGGCCAGGTCTTTCATAAAACCGATACGCACTGGACCCGGTTCGGGGCCAAGATCGCCTACGGGGCCATCATGACCGAGATCGCGCCCGGATGGCAAAACACGATCCGCTCCGAACTGGCCGTGCGCGAGGAAAGCTTTGCCGGCGATTTGGTGGCGCTCTCCGGCGTCTCTGACGATGACCATAACGAAATTTCAACGGACATCACCTTTCCGCGTTTCCCCGGCGTCAAGCGAAACATATTGGAAAAAGACAATCCGGTATTTAATACGGTGGCCTTTGAAAAACCGGACGGGGACCGGACGCTGGTGATTATCGGGGATTCCTTTTCAGGCGCCATCGCCCCGTTCTTCCTCAGCGATTTTGACCGCGTCATCCGCATCCATCATCAGTTCGGAAATTTTGACCCGGACGAAGTCCTCAGCTTTGATCCCGACATCATCCTGCTCGCCCCCGCCGGTCGCTACCGTTTCAAATCCCTGGAAGCCCGGCTTTAGGGGAGGCTGATGATCAGCCCTATGCCCCGGCGTTTGTGACGGCAGCGATGAGCCGGTCGGCGTCGAGGGAGAAATCGGCGAAGG
>CALJNJ010000197.1 GCA_937981945.1 uncultured Caulobacterales bacterium
GATCTTGGTCGATCCCGAGCACTTTGACGTTTTGCAGCAAAATATCGGATTTCAGATCATTGCCGTTGCGACGGCTTTGGTCATCCCGTGTGTAGATCACGTCCACATAGTCGCCCGGCATCACAAAGCCTGCCACGCCGGCAACTTCATTGACCCGAACGGAAACGGCGCGCATGCCGTCCGTAATCAGAGCTGATAATGACCCCCGAGCGCCCGGTCCGCTGATTTTATAGTCCAGAACGGCCTCATTGCGGGTCATACGGCGTAAAACGATTGTCGGCTTGGACGTATCCGGGAACATGCTGTTCAGCGTGGCATAGACACCGGCCGGCAGCGCATCTTCCGGATAGTCCACAGTCCGAAGCATATCAGGCGACAAAATATCGCCGAAATTTAAATCCATATCGGCGACCACAACCGGAACGGTTGACAAGGCTGCCGCCTGCACGGGCTCCGTTGGGCCGCTGCGTTGATATTCGTCTCTGATGGCATCATTGATCCATCCGCGCGCCAGAACGACTGCGAATATGCCAAAAGCGACCGAAGCCCCTAAAGTGATGATTGTAGACTGTCTCACGCTACACCCCGCCCATTATATTTTTTTCCGGATTTTCCCGATTGAACACTATCTATAAAGGCGAAGGCCAAACCTTTGGTGAAAAGACAGCGTAAAAAAGGCGACAATTTTCCCGGTTAATATTGTGTAAAAGGCGCTGGAAAAGTATCGAATCTATTGCTAAACCCCCCTCGAAAAAGGGGTTATTTCACCATGAATTTTGATGTCTCGCAGCTTGGACCGCTCGCCGTAAAATATGGCTTGCCCATACTCGGTGCTTTGGTGGTCTTATGGATTGGCCGCATGATCGCCCGTAAATTGGGCGGAGCGGTTGAGAAACTGCTGAACAAGTCCCCGAGCTCTGATCCGGCCCTGTCCCGTTTTTTGGGAAGCCTGGTTCGCTTCGCCATTTTGGCCTTCACCATTATCGCGGCTCTGACAGTTGTCGGCGTGGATACGTCCGCCTTCTCCGCTATTGTCCTCGGCCTTGGCGCGGCCATGGCCTTTATCCTCCAAGGGTCCCTGTCCAATGTGGCAGCCGGCGTCATGTTGATGTTGTTTCGCCCCTTTAAAATCGGTGATGAAATCGAAGCCGGCGGTGTTGCCGGTAAGGTCACCGAAATCGGACTGACCGCCACCCGCATGAAATCCGTCGATAACCGGGAATTGATTGTCTCCAACGGAGATGTCTGGGGCGGGACCATTGTCAATAACAGTTCTTTAGGCGATCGCCGCCTCGATATGGTTTTCAAAATCGGCTATGACGCCGATATTGATAAAGCCATTGCGACGCTCACCTCGGCCGCATCCGCCCATCCTTTGGTTTTGGATAATCCCAAGCCGTGGGCCAAAGTGGTCAATCTCAATGAAAGTTCTGTGGATCTGGAGCTCAGAGCCTGGTGTAAATCATCAGACTATAAAGCGCTGAAAGTATCCATATCTCAGCCGGTGAAAGCCGCGCTCGATAATGCCGGGATCGGTATCCCCTATCCCCGCGAAATTAAAATTTCAAAACACGTCAAAAAATCAAAGGGCCGGGATCGTCTCGCGCGCTTAAAATCACTACGAAACAGCTAACCGATTTAGGGAGTTAAACATGCAAGATGCAACCGGAGCGGCCGAAACCGCAGAAGTCGCCACAGAAACCGCCGCCGCAGGGCTCGGATTTTCCATGGAAAACCTGACCAATGTAAATTGGTGGATGGAAACAGTCGCGCCCTACGCGCTCAAGGCCATCACAGCTTTACTGATCCTGTGGATCGGTATGAAAATTGCCCGCTGGATCGGTAATAAAGTCAAAAAACTATCCATGCGGTCCCCGGCCGTTGATGAAACCCTTGGGAACTTCATCGGGTCGCTCGCCCGTTACGCTGTCGCGGCGATGGTATTTGTAGCGGCGATCGGTCAGGTCGGCGTACAAACCGCCTCTTTAGTGGCCATGCTCGGCGCAGCCACATTGGCCATAGGTCTGGCGCTGCAGGGCACGCTGTCAAATGTTGCCGCCGGCGTTATGCTGATGTTGTTCCGTCCGTATAAGCTCGGCGATTATGTTGAAGTGGCCGGTCAAGAAGGCGTGGTCAATGATATGAATATCTTCACGACAAATTTGGCAACCGTCGACAATAAAGAAGTGATCATCGCGAACGGCGAAGCCTGGGGCTCCACCATTCAAAACTTCACATCTCTGGGAAAACGCCGCGTGGATGTGGATTACGGCATTCACTATGATGACGACATTGATAAAGCCATCAAGATCATCAATGAAACGGCCGCCAAGCACCCGCATGTTTTGACCGAACCTGACGCGCCTTGGGCCAAAGTTGTCACGCTGAACGAAAGCTCCGTTGATATTCAAAGTCGGGTTTGGTGCAAATCAGAGCATTACTGGGATGTGATGTTCGATCTTAAAAAATCCATCAAAGAAGCTTTTGATAAAAACGGTATCACAATTCCGTATCCGACATCGATTGAGCTTGACGGCTAAGCCGAAATACAGCTTGTATTGAAGGGCCCTGACGGGCCCTTTTTTTTCGGGGTAACACATGACAAAATATTTCTATTACGCGGGCATTGCCCTGATCGCATTTTGGATGTTAGCCGGCGCAATCGGGCATTTTTTCAAACCGGAATTATTCTACCCCATCGTGCCGGATTTTCTGCCGAAAAAGGCCGTGGTTATTCTCAGCGGAATTCCGGAGCTGCTCATCGGGCTGGGCATTTTATGGCCCCGAACCCGTGCGCTCGCCGGCATAAGTTTTACTTTGTTATGCCTGGCATTTTTACCGCTGCATCTCTGGGATTTGGTCAGAGATGATCCGGCGATCACGCCCCACAGCGCCGCCATTATCCGCGTGTTTGTGCAGTTTTTTCTGATGTGGCTCGGCTGGAAAATATGGCGCCGTTATAAAACGGCCGGCTAGAAATATTCTTTGAAAACCCGGTCAAGACGCCGCTGCACCAGCGCCGTCAATTTTTGCAGTCCGTAAAGGGATAAAATGGACCGGGCGATCTCTTCCTTGCCCATAAATTCATCGGCGCAGCGCAGCTCCAAGACCAGCGCCGCAAGTTCCGATAGCGGCACTTCAGCAAAGCTGCGGGACCCGAGCGTGCGCATTTGTACGCGCTCCTGATCCGCAAGGCGGACGATCCAGGCCCGCGGGTCCTTCTCATCGTCAACCTCGCTGTCATTTTCTTTTTCAATAATGACCGCGCCGTCTTTGGCCGCCTGCAAAATCACACGCTCAAACCGGGTCCGAACCGAGGCCGTGATTTTCATCAGTCCGCCGGCTTTTCCGTAGGTCTGAAAAAGATGCAGGGCCTGCATGGGACCTTGATCGGCCAATATCTCTGCCATGCCGTCCATAAACTGGGCGGGACCGGCCCGGCGCGGGTCAGCGACAGGTCTTGGGGTCCATTCTTTATAAGGGGAAAGGTCGATACGGCTCATGATTTTGTTTTACTGAAAATTCATTATGATTTCGTGAAATCTGCCCGCCTATTCCGGACTTTTATCAGCCGCCAAGACGCGGCGCAGCAGCTCGCCTAAATGTTTGTTAGTGTTGACCCAAGAGGACTCGCCCAGGCGCACAATGACCATGTCGCGCGAGGGTATCACCACAACAAATTGCCCGTCATGGCCGGAAAAATAATAAGCATCTTT
>CALJNJ010000198.1 GCA_937981945.1 uncultured Caulobacterales bacterium
TATCCATTATGGCGGAAAGACCGGCAGAAATGGCGATATCATCGCCAAATCCAATTCTGTTTTGGTTTCGACCATAGGCCGTCAGCCGCGCCCAAATTTTGCCGGGCTTTTGTGATACGTACTCTTCAGCGAAAATTCCAATTTGTTCAAAAGCGCGGGGTCTTGAAGCCTCTATGACGATGTCGGCTTTATTCAACAATGTTTTGAGATCACTCAAGTCATTTGGGTTTTTGAAATCAAAGGCTGCGCAAAGCTTTCCGGCGTTGATAAGTTTATAGAAACCGGCGTGCCCCATACGCATTCCGTCGGGTCGTTGCGGCCCTTCTATTTTAATAACTTTTGCGCCAAGCCGCATGAGAAGGCTTGAGGCTAACGGACCGGCCCACAAGCCGGATAAATCTACAATGAGAGGCGATTTGGTCGGGGCCGCTTTTTCATAATTTGTAGCGGCGAACCACTGCTTGGGCCTGCGCGGCAAGCTCTCTTTTGAAACCGCAAGGCCTAGTTCAGCCGCGCGCTCAACCAGATATTCAGCCCGAAATTCTTTTACCTTGGACGCAATCCCGTCCCAATCCGAAATATAATCCTCGAGCCATGCCGGTACCAAATCCCAATCATCTTCACGAACAAGATTTAGGGCAATCCTGCCGGCGGATGTATCCATTAGACGCCCATATCCGCCTGCGCAGTGACGCCCATTGCGTATAGTTTTTCGAAGCCTGGCCCGTTCCCCCAGAAATACGGACCCGTTGACCGGAAAGCCTCGGGTACGGCCGCTTATCGTTTTTAATGCTGTTAAAGCGCCATCAGCGTGCGCCGCCAGAGGTGACGGCAGCATCAATCCTGTGGTTTTCAGAAGGCCCGACCGCTTGAACGCGATTGCCGGATGATCGGAAAGAGCCTTGACGGATCGGTCCATGCCAAGAGATGACAAAAGATCCGACGCATAAT
Organism: uncultured Caulobacterales bacterium; assembly: GCA_937981945.1. GTDB lineage: Bacteria > Pseudomonadota > Alphaproteobacteria > Caulobacterales > Maricaulaceae > JACOMS01. Next base: position 952 of record CALJNJ010000198.1, read on the forward strand.
CAGACGCATGTTTAGTTTGCAAGCCGGTCCCGAATGACACGTCGAAGCAGTTTCCCTGTTTCATTGTAAGGCAGTTCGTCCATCCGCGTAATCAGTGACGGCAGACGGGATGACCTTAATTCTGATTTGACCAAAGCGCAAATGTCATCGTCTGAAATATCGTCAGTGCAAACAATGGCAAGACCGACGGCTTCGCCCCATTCTACATCGGGGACTGCGACAGCTGCGACGTCTTTCACCGCGGGATGAGCCCGCACAACGTCCTCGATTTCGCCAGGCGATATATTCTCCCCGCCCCTGACGATCACATCATCCGCGCGGCCGTCGATAAACAAATAACCGCCCCCGTCCAGAAACCCACGGTCCTTTGTAGGGAACCATCCGTCGGGATCAAGTTGAGAACCCATTCCCTTATATTCACCGCTGACTTGGTCACCTCGGACCCAGACCAGACCAACTTCTTCGGCGTCGCAAACTGTGCCGTCTTCTTTGCGGACTTCCAACTCGATGGACGGAATCGGTTGTCCGGCGGATACTAATCGTCTTTTGATCGCAGGATCATCGGATTCATAGGCGGCGCGATGATCGTCCGGTCCCAACATACAGATGGTCGCGCTGGTTTCGGTCAGCCCGTAAGCATTTGTAAAATTGACATGGGGCAAAACGCGCATGGCAGCTTCTATGGTTTGACGCGGCATTTTTCCGCCGCCATAGGCGATGTTACGCAAAAACGGAAGATCAAGGGAGTCGCCTGCATGGTCGATAATGCGTTGTAGCATGGTCGGCACCACAAAAGCATTGGTGACCTTTTCCGCGTGGGCCAACTTTATCCAACCATCAGCCGTAAAGTTCGGAAGTTGTACCATTTTGCGCCCGGCATAAATGGAACTTAGAACACCGGCGATTGCAGCGATATGATAAGGCGGAACCGCAATTAAATTGGCCTCATCCTCTTCCGCGCTCATAAACTCGACCGTCCCGAAAATATAAGCCATTAAATTATCGTGTTTCAGAACGGCTGATTTCGGCTCGCCTGTCGTTCCGCTGGTGAACAATTCAACGGCAATTGCGCCGTCAATGTCAGGGGCGTCCATCTCTGAAATGTCACCGCTTCCGGCCTGAAGCATGGTAATAGGACGTATTCCTTCAATCCCTAACTCCCGTTCGGTCAAAAGAAGGGCCGGCGCTGTACGGCCCAAAAGGCTGTTGAGCGGTCCTTCCGCCAAGCGATAGTTAAGAGGGACAAATTGGGTACCTGCCAAAGCTGCGCCGAAAAGCGCCGCCGGCATTAGCGGCGTATTTTCGTTCAAAAAACCGACTCGCTCACCGTCTTTGACCTGACCTGCAACGGATTTTGCCATATCGGCTAAATCCGAAAAAGTGCCGCGACAAGAACCGCTGACAAAGGCCTCACGGTGACCCATGGCGTCCGCAGCCATTTGTAAGATGAGATGAATGTTCATAAATCAGTCTGAGGACGGTAGCTTTTTTGCCGCCTTCACATCAATGGTATAGCCATCCACCGCTATGGTGCCGTCCCCGCCGCGTGTGCACAAAAACTCCATGCTTTCATCCTGATCGGTGTATCGCTTCCCGACAAATGTCCCGCCCGCTGCCGCGCTGTCAATTTCACCCAATGTGTCAGGATCCCCGATTTGCATTGGCGCGCCGCCACATGTCACCTTCAGTTCAGTTGCCGGAGCTCTGAGAACCATAATTTGTGTTTTGCAAACCGTACTGGACAGTTTTGTTCCGGGCTTAAAAATTTGACCCATTTTACCCTCTTCCGATGATTGCGCCTGCGACACCGGATCCGATGAAGGCTGTTTGCGCATCTTTTATTTGATTGGCCGCCGTCCCGCGCATCTGCCGGACGCCCTCCGTAATATTGTTTATGCCGTGGATATAGGCTTCGCCAATTAATCCGCCATTGGGAGATAAGGGTGTTTTGCCGTCCAAATCAAGATGTCCGTCGGCAACGTAATCCTTTGCTTCGCCCAAACCGCAATATCCGAAACCTTCAAGCTGCCGGAGGACTTGTGGTGTGAAGTTGTCATAGATCATAGCGATATTTGTGTCTTTAGGCGCCATTCCGCAAGCATTGATCAGCTTTTCCGTTGCCCGAAGGGCCAAGTCATTATTGAGCAAATCACCTTCGTAAAAATCAGAAATAATCTCATGATTGAACAACATGGAATATTCGGCCCCGATGAGCGTCACGGGCATTTGCTTTAAATCCTTAGCCCGTTCTTTGGTCGTGATCAGGATCGCGCAGCCCCCATCAGATTCCTGACAGCAATCCAAAAGCCTGAACCAAGGCTCGACAATCCAGCGGCTCTCTTGATGATCTTGGAGCGTAATGGGCTTCTCATAGAAAAATGCATTGGGATTGGTGGCAGCAGCTTTGCGAAAAATAACGGATATTTGCCCCAGATCTTCTGATGTTATGCCGTATTTGTTCATGTAATAGCCGCAGGACATGGCTTCCCAAGCCGCCGGCGTTTGCGCTCCAAACGGAAAGCACCATTCCATAAATGTTGAGCTATGGGCATCCGGTGACAAATCGATCTTCGGCTGCCCAAACCGATATTGACTACGTTCATTCATCGCGCGCCAAATCACGAAATAGTCGCACATGCCGCTTTCGACGGCATTTTTAGCGTGAACGAGAGTCGCTACTGAGGCGGCGCCACCTTGCGGTAAACGGGTCGTATAATTGATATCCCGGCATCCGAGCGAACGCATAACATCAATCTCGTCCGAATTATCGATGGCAAATGTGGTCATTCCGTCAATGTCGTGCGGCGATACGCCGGCGTCTTGGCAGGCCGCTAATATTGCTTCGGCCGCTAATTGTTGTTCGGACCGGCCTGAGTTTTTGGAAAACTCAGTTTGCCCGATGCCGACAATACAAGCTTTTTGAGACTCTGAAGTCATCTACGCCTCCGATCGAAAAACGGGGACGGCTTTGCCGCCGGATGTTTCAGCAAAATCCACTTTAACCCGCATGCCGAATTCCGGCGCTTCTTCGCCTTCCAAATTGGACAACAGTCGAACCCCTTCATCGAGTTCCACCAAAATCACCCAGGGGCTTTCTGCGAACAGGAAACTGGCCGGCCGGATTTGCCGACACCAAGACAAAACAGTTCCTTTGCCTGAGAGTTTTTCTTCGGTTTTTTCGCTTGAATGACACATTGGGCACAATGCGCGCGGGGGATGCCACAGCTTGTCGCAAGGCTCACATTTTTGAACCACTAATTCGCCCCGTTTGCATGCGTCCCAGAAAAATTGACTGTCGATCCTCGGAATAGGATCGGGACGCATGGGGCGTTTTGGTTTTTCGCTCATTACAGACCCCAAGGGTTTTGCATTTCTTTTTGACCGGGCAAAGGAGGGTCGCAAAGAATAGCGGTTGTGTTTGCCATTTCTAAAATTTCTGCCTCCGAATATCCAAGTTCTTCGAGTATGGCTTTTGTACTGTCGCCGACGATTAGCGGCGGTGACTGGATGACTCCGGGCGTATCCGATAAATCATAGGTCAGACCGATTTGTTCCAGATTGCCGACATAACGATCAGGATAACTGACGGTCCAATTGCGGGCTCTGTAAGTTTTATTATCATGAAGACGTCTTGATGCTTCGGCATCGGAAATAGCCGCCGGAACACCGGAACGCACCAGATCCGCCATAAGGTCAGCTGACCCCCGTCCGGCAAATGCACTGACTTTGTCATCGCCGGTCATTTTATCGAAGGCTGATTTATGCTTGTCCGTAATGGCTGCAATTTGAATCCATTGTCCGTCAGCGCATTTATAAAGCCGGTAGTAATCCCCATAGCCGGTTTGATCAGGATTGAGATAAGGACGGTCCACGCGCGAGCCGTCAGGTTTGGCAACGGCATAGCTGGAATTGAGCAAACAGGCATTGACAATAGACGTATCCACAAACTGGCCTTTACCGGTTCGCTCACGTTCCATCAGAGCATTGCAACTCCCACCGGCGGTTAGGAAACCATTGCCTGTATC
>CALJNJ010000199.1 GCA_937981945.1 uncultured Caulobacterales bacterium
GGTGGAAACGGACCACGGCAGCGGGCTTCTCTGGATCCATGACCGATCCACTTATGGCGGCGCCGACAATCGATGGATGCACATTTACATTCGCGGCATGATGGTCGCCCGAAACAAGCATGACTTCCTGCCGGGATGGGCCGGGTTTATGTCAGGCGTTTTTGAAAGCGACACGCTCAGCCCGACCGCCAGCCGTGAAGACATTATCACGGATGGGTCTTATCAAACGGCCAAACGGCAAACCGCCAAAGCGCTCAATAAAGGCTTGGCGGACCTCGCCAAGACTCAGCCTGAAATTTGGAGATCCATTTTAAGGCGTCACAATGAGGCCCTGCTCGGGGCGGCGGTAGCCGATGCGGATCTGTTCAGCGCCGTTTGTTCGGATTTAAAAATACCCACGAGTGAAGGTGAAATGTCGCTCGAGCAGATCGCCGAAAAAAGCCCCAAGGGAATTGCCATTGCCCTGCATGCCGATGGCGGCGCAGACGAAATTGTTTCCAGAGCGTTCGGGACACCGGTCGTCTTGGGCTATCGTTACGGTGCGGCCGCCGTCAGCATTCGATATGCCGAACTTAACAATCTGAAAGTGGTCGAACTGGGCACGCAAAGCGGCCATCAATTGCTGTTTCCCCGCGCGCAGGCCTCGCCTGACATCACGGACAAATTAGAAACCCTTTTCGGGCGCGAAGATTTGACATTAGTGTTATCGGATTTTGAGCCTGAATTCCTGTCTTGTCTGTGTTTCGTTGACGCTGAGCAATCCTTGAAAACCTATTTTGAAAGCGACCAAGCTGATCAAAAAATCGGTCAAGGCGCGCTGACCTTGGCACGGGCCTTTACCAAGAAGATCGAGGAAAAGACGCCGCTGCAAATGGTGATTAATTTGGGCTCACCTCTGGTACAGGCGCTTTTGACCATGCCGGATGAAAGTGCAAAACCCTTGGCCGGAACATTGGAATCCATGGCCAGAATGTTATGTAAAAATAAAGCTCTGGGAGCTGACGGATTTGCCGCGTCACTCCATCAGTTTAACAACAGCCTTTTGGAAATGATTTCGAAGGAGACTTAAATGGCCGATAGTGTTTGGACGTGGCTCTATAATTTTTTCGACGATCTCTATGATGGCGGACATCACGACATCGCCGAAAAACTCGATTCTTTTTCATCCCTGGCCTATCAAAAAGATCAACAAGCTGTTGAAGCAATTTACCCTGAACTCGTCGCCTTCGCCAAAGGGCAAGAGAATAAATGGCTGCAAGTCTATATTCGGCATTGGCGTTTACAGGCTTATGTGAACACCAATCACGACCCGCGCCAATTGGTCCCCGAAGTCTTGGATCTATTATCATTGACGGCCGAAGACGACGTGAAAAATTGCCCGCAATCCACCTGCGTCATTGACGATATTACGGATATATATGCGGCCATAGACGCCAAGGGATTTGCGCAGGAACGCCATGACATGTTGGTGGAAACGCTGGACGGTCTGTCGAAACAGGTTGAGTGCTATCAATGCATGACCATGTCATTGGTCGATGCGCTGGTTGATTTGGACCGCCCCGAAGAAGCCATTGCCGTCTATGAACAAGGTTCCAAAGATGCGCCGGATCTTTTTGTCGAATCCCATTTCTATCGATATTTGGCCCCCATGGTTGCCAAAGCCATGATCGAAGCCGGGCGTTACCAAAAAGCCTCCGAGCTTTTGGAGAAATGCCGTCCCAACGGGCAAGACAGTATTGCGGAAGTTATTTGCCTGAAAACGCGAGTGGCTAATTTGCAAAAAGACCCTGAAAAAGCTGAGACAATTTTTGAAGAGATTTTAAGTTATGAACCGGTCGATATTATCACGGAACAATTTGTTTTGGCGGCCCGTTCATTTGAGAAACTGAACGACCCGAAACGCGTTCTGTCCCTGTCCCGTAAGCTTGCAGAGCGATGCGCCTCTATAGGCCGGACCCGCGAGGCTTTTGACGCCGCCTCGCTGACTTTTGACTTATCGAAACAACAAAACGACGCGGACGGATGCACAGCTGCTTTGGAGATTATGGAGAATATGATTGGCGAGCTCAACCGGCCTCTGGGCGCCGACAAAACATTAGAAGCCGCGCGCGCCGGTTAAGCTATTTTTTAAATATTTTTTTGATGGCCATTAAGAAAATATAGTCAGCCACCGTCAGCGCGATCGCAATAGCCACGCCCAAGGGCGCATTGCCGGTTTTTTGCCATGTCAAATAACCGATACCGACGCCGATAATCAGAGCGCCGAATAATGGACCTTCTTCGAGCTTCATCGATTTTCCATTCTCTACTCCTGATCGAAGGAGAGCCTATGATATTAATCCGCCAATCGCAAATGGACTTCATTGCGGCGCATGAAACCGGGCATGAATGGCGGATCATAAAAAGCATAGTCCGGCGGACCCAGAGTGGTCAGGCCTTTTTCTGCCGCATAGGTCTCGAGCTGCCGGGTCCGTTTTTCCATGGTCGACATTTTCCATTTTCCCGTAAACCGTACGGTCACGGCCTTGTACGGCTCCGTTTCCCGTATCGTGATGTCTTTATCATCCGGGACTGGCAATGTTTCCAAAGTGTATTCGGACGGCATCATAAAATTGACGACCCAAATTCCGGTGTCCGTTTGCGTCTGAACCACAGGCGCGGTCATAGCGATTTTTTCCGACACGGCCGGGGTTTGCGTAACCGGCGAGGTCATGGCCACTTTTGATCGGGATTGGTTATCACCAAAAATAAACCCGGCCAGCTTTTTAAACGCCAAATTGGCCGCCGTTTTACGATCGCCCTTAACCGTCACCTCGGCGATCAGCATTGGCGGGTATTCGCGAATTTCAAATTCGTCGTCTTCCATGACGACCGTGTAGTCGGGTTTCTCCGTCGCTTGGGCCACAGGCATATTCACCATGAAAAAGGCCGCCAAAAACAGCATAGCCATATATAAAATAAGTCGGGTCATTAATATCTCCTACCCTATTTACGTATGGGCAAGAGAATTCAGATCAGATGAATTGCAGTCCGGTTACAATCCCAGCTTGTCCCGCAGGATTTTGTTCACGGCTTGCGGGTTGGCTTTGCCGCCTGACGCCTTCATGACTTGCCCAACAAAAAAGCCGAGCAGCTTCGGATTGTCTTTGGCTTTTTCCATCTGCGCAGGATTAGCGTCGAGCGCTTCTTGGACCATCGCTTCAATGGCGCCTGTATCCGTAACCTGTTTCAAGCCTTCGCGCTCAATGATCTCATCGGCGCTTCCGCCGTCTTCAAACATTTTTTCAAAGACGGTTTTCGCGATCTTGCCGGAAATCGTATTGTCACCGATCCGGTCCAAAAGACCGCCAAGGGAATCGGCGCTCACCGGACTGTCCGATAGATCCAGGGCCGCCTTATTCAGCGCGCCGAATAAATCACCCATCATCCAATTGGCGGCAATCTTGGCGTCGCGGGGTTTATCACCACCCGTAACCAATTGCTCATAATAGTCGCCGGCAGTTTTATCGACGGTCAGAACGCCTGCATCATAGGCCGGAATTCCGAACTCGGATATAAATCTGGCTTTACGCGCATCCGGCAGCTCGGGAAGATTGGACTTGATGGCGTCCACAAAGCCCTGCTCCAGTTCCAGCGGCAGTAAGTCCGGATCCGGAAAATAGCGATAATCATGGGCGTCTTCTTTGGAGCGCATGGACCGGGTCTCATTTTTTACGCTGTCATAAAGACGGGTTTCCTGATCAATGGTCCCGCCGGATTCGATAATCCCGATTTGCCGGCGCGCCTCGTGATTAATGGCTTGGCGGATGAAGCGCAGCGAGTTCACGTTTTTAATTTCGCAGCGCGTGCCGAGCTCGCCGCCGGGACGTCTGACCGAGACATTGACATCGGCGCGCATATTGCCTTTTTCCATATCGCCGTCACATGTTCCCAAAGCGCGCACAATACCGCGAAGCTTATCAACATAAGCCGACGCTTCTTCCGGACTGCGCATATCGGGCTTGGACACAATTTCCATCAGAGCAACACCGGAACGGTTGAGATCTACATAGGTCTCATCGTCCGATAAATCATGGACGGATTTGCCGGCGTCCTGTTCCAAATGAAGCCGCTCAATTCCGACCGTCACGGCCTCGCCGCCTTCAGGATGAATTTCAATTTCGCCTTCGCCCACAATTGGGTGCTCAAACTGAGAGATTTGATAGCCTTGCGGCAGATCTACGTAGAAGTAATTTTTACGGTCAAAGCGCGAGAACAAATTAATTTTGGCGTTCAGTCCCAATCCGGTCCGAACCGCCTGCTCCACGCAAAATTCATTGACCACCGGGAGCATGCCGGGCATGCCCGCATCGACCAAAGAGACTTGTGTATTGGGCTCGGCGCCATATTCCGTAGCCGCGCCTGAAAACAGTTTCGAGTTTGATGAGACCTGGGCGTGGACCTCAAGTCCGATGATAAGCTCCCAGTCTCCCGTTTCGCCCTTCATCCAATCTTTTTCGTCTGCAACTCTTTCGGCTGTAAACATAGCTTATTCCGTCTCTGAAATTTCGGGCATTGTGCCCTTAATGAGTTTGAAAAATTCTCTTTGGGCCAGGCGCGGTTTACCGTCATTGGTCGCCATGGCGTAGACGGCATTATGCTTTGGACTGATGACCAAAAGCGCCACCCACATCGTGTTGCTGCCATTATGCCAGGTGAGCGTTCCCCCTGCCCAATCTTTTGAATCATCTTCGACCCAGCCCATGGCATAATCGTCCAGCACATCCGTGTGCAATATTGCGAAGGTCTCAGGCGACAAATATCCTGCTTTCCCTGTCATGCCGTCCAAATGGCTCTGGCCATATTTTGCCAAATCCGTCAGCGTCATATGAATAGTGCCGGCGGGTCCCATAATAGGCGAATTATCTGCGCCCGGTCTGTTCGGGTTTTTGGCTTTCTTGCCGGAATGTCCCCACGCGACAGTTTCGTCGCCGGCCGGTTTTGGCGGGCCAAACCCCAGGCTGGTCAGGCCCAACGGCTCTGCCACTTCGCGGCGGATCAATTCTTCCCAAATCATCCCCGTTTCTTTTTCGGCCATAACGCCGGCGATCGTATAGCCCACATTAGAATAGGCATT